>JAKAFI010000221.1 GCA_021818005.1 Acidobacteriota bacterium
GTCCGCCGGGGTCGGCCCGCCGAGGGCAAAGACCTGGACGCAGGCGAGCTGGGCCTCGACGGTGCTGATGTCCTCGCCCTCGCTGCGGGCGATGTCCGCGATCGCGCGCAGCATGATGACGGTGGAGATCGGCAGCTCGACGGCGAGGCCGGGCAGGCCGAAGAACCCGCCCACGGCGCCGCTGCCGGCGACGGCCGCGCGGTGCAGCCACTTGGAGGGGGTGCGGCGGTGCGTGGCGCCCATCGTCGAGACCGCGGCGACGACGGCCTTGCGGACGGCGACGGTGGTCGCCCGCGACACGAGCGCGCCGGCCCGAGCCGGGAGCAGCTTCGTCGCCGCCTCGATCGGCATGCCGACGAGGTTGACGAGGCGCGCCGCGAAGGTGGGGCGCTCGAGCGCCCCGACCGCACCTTCCAGGCTCATGAGGTCAACCGGATCCATGGGCACCTGTGTGGGCCGGCACGCCCCGTGCGCGCGTCGCCGCGCGACGATCATGCCCGAACCCACCCAATCTGCAGCCACGCTACCACCTTCGGAACGCGACCGCCGGGCGGGCGAGACGCCCGCCCCACAGGGTTGTCCAGGTGGGGCTACCGTTCGGGCTGCGATGTAGGGCGCGACCGCCCGGCGCGCAGCCGGTCCGGCGGGAGGGCAACACCAAGTTTGCACGGCGCGCGAGCCCCACAAGACAAAGACGGGACCTCGCTGCGATGCGGGGGGCGTCCGCAGGGCGGGCGAGGCGCCCGCCCCACGGGATGGTCTATGTGGGACGCGAACGCCGGTCGCGCGGGGTGCTCGATGTGGGGCGACCGGCGGGCGAGTCGCGGCGGTGGGCGCTCGGCGCGCCCGCGGCGGCGGCGCTAGAGGATGCGGCGCCAGGTGGTGCTGGCGGCGGCGCCGAGCGACGGGTCGAGGGTGACCTTGGCGGCCCACGCCTCGCCCTTGACGGCCTCGGCGCGGATCTTGATCCGCACCTTCTCGTCCAGGGTGAGGCCCTTCGGCTTGTCCGGCGCGACGGCCGCCTTGACGTGGAGGAAGAAGCGCTTCTTGCCGCCGCGCATCTCGATCGCGCCGGCCCCGGGCGCGTCCTCGTCCCAACGGAACACCGTGAAGCCCTTGCTGCGGAGGGAGGAGACCACCAACGTCTCTCCCGCTCTCCCGATCTCCTGCGCGGTTGCCATTCGCTCGTCCCCTTTCAGCCCGAAAACGAAAGTGCTGCAAATTCAATACTATATCACAAACGCGCCGGGGCGGCGAAGGCGCGGGGGCCGAAGCGGCCCGCGCGAGCTCCGGCGGCGCCCGATGCGGGCTGAGTGGCGCGGGGGGTTCAGGGCGGTCATGGCGGGGCCGCGACCCACTTGGGCGTCGTTGCGAGGCCGCGCAGCGGCCGAAGCAACCTCGCAGGCTGACGAGGGCGGCAGAGGTAGGAACGGGATGGCTTCGTCCACCTCGCTGCGCGAGGTGTCCTCGCCATGACGGGGTTTCCTCTCCGTCGGACGGCGAATGCGAGTCAGCGGGCGTCTGGGCCGGCGGCTCGGCGTGCTGGCTTGCCGGCGGCGCAGCGTGCGTCTTTACCGTCGCGTCGTCGGGCTTGAGCCTGAACTCAGCGTGCGGGCGGGGCGGCGGCTCAGTGGGCGGACTGGCCGGCCGGCTTCTTGGAGCCGAGCATGTCCTGGATCATCTCCTGGACGTACGGCTTCTCCTTGAGGCTGGCGTAGGCGCCGGGGAACTCGATGATGGCGATGCGCGCGCTGGTCTTGCCGAAGTTCTTGATGACGACGGCGCAGCGCTGGTCGTGGGAGAGGCGGGTGTGGTCGATCATCGGGAAGTCGAAGAGCCCGGTCCAGAACTCGGCGTCGTCGGTGTCGTAGTCGCTCGAGCCCGCGCGCGGGGTCTTGACCTCGAGGCGGACCTGCATCCCCTTCTCGGTCGGGTCGACCTTCTTGACCACGAGGGAGAGGTCGCGCGCGATTCCGTCGAGCGTCAGGCGGGCGGGCTCGAGTTGGATGCCGCCGGGGGTGTTGGCCACGTCGGCGAAGTCCACGGTGCGCTCGAACGAGCTGCCGACCCCCTCGAGGATGACCATCTCCTTGCGCGTCACCTCCTTGGCGACCCGCTCGAGGCGCGCCATCTCCTCGGCCCGGGCCGGCGAGGTGGACCTCGCGATGTCCTCCTCGAGCTGGGTGAACAGCGGCTTGAGGTTGAGCGACTCGTGGAAGTTGTACGCCAGCAGCTCGAGCTTGACGGTGCGGTCCTCGATCGAGGTGGAGCCCGGCGAGAGGAACGACTGGATGATCGACATGAACATGTCCTTGCGCAGGGCGCTGTCGGCCTCCTCGCGCTTGCTGATCAGCTCGGAGTAGAAGCGCGCCCGCGTCTCCTCGGCCTGCCGCTTCTCGAGGAACTGCGAGCCGAAGAAGCCGAGGCCGGCGACCGCCAGGGCGGCGAGCAGGCCGCCGAGCGGGTGGAGGATCACCGCCGCCTTGTCCCACCAGTCCTTCTCGGAGTCGGCCATCGCTACTCGCTCCGCACGGTGAGCTTGCCGTCCTGCTTCTCGAGCACGAGGTTGTAGCGCGCCGAGTCCTCGAACGAGTGGATCTCGAGCGACGGCTTCTCGGCGCCGACCACGACCGCCAGCGTGCACTTGCCCGTTTCCTCGGCGACCAGGCGGTAGCTGCCGAACTTGTTGGTGGCGCCGGTGTAGGTCTTCGCCCCGCACGTCACCTCGACCTTGACCCCCTCGCCGACCGTTTTGCCGCCCTCCTTGATGGTGCCGAAGATCTCGCCCGCGAACGCGGGAGAGGCGAGCGCCACACACAACGCCGCGACGATCATCCTCATACTGGCCTCCCTGCTCGAACGTGCTCATTCTACTCGCGTATGCCAGGGCAGGCCCGCGCGCGCGGCCGCGACGGCCGCGCCACGGGCTGTGGCGCTCGCGGCGCGGAGGGGCAGAGGGGCGGAGGAGCTGAGGAGCGGAGGGCCTGAGGAGCTGAGCAGCGGAGGAGCAGAAGAGGAAAGCAGCAAAGAAGCGAGGGCGGTGCGAGCCGGTCTGTGTGTTGGTCGTAAGGCACGAAGCGAAGCGGAGTGCCGTTCGTGGCGACGCGCTCGCCCGCGCACTGCCGTCATTGCCTAGAAAGTCTCGCTACAAACCGCTGTCATCGCGAGTCCTGCCGGAGGCGGGACGAAGCGATCCCGAGGTCACCTCGATGACCTCGGGATCGCCGCGTCGGCCGCTCGCCTCGCGAGCGGCCTCCTCGCGATGACAACCACTTTCATG
This sequence comes from Acidobacteriota bacterium, assembly GCA_021818005.1. Lineage (GTDB taxonomy): Bacteria > Acidobacteriota > Thermoanaerobaculia > Thermoanaerobaculales > Thermoanaerobaculaceae > RBG-13-68-16. The sequence continues at coordinate 3,281 of JAKAFI010000221.1, forward strand.
GCCCAGGGTGAGCCCGCGGCTCATGAAGATTGCGAGGACACCGAGCGCAGCGAGGTGGACGAAGCAATCTCGTTCCTACGCCTCGTGCCCTCGCGGGCCTGCGGGATTGCTTCGGCCGCTGCGCGGCCTCGCAATGACGGCCAAGTGGGGTGCGATTCCGCTATGGCCTCGAGGTGGGGCGCGGACCGGCTCGCCTTGACGCCCGGCCGGGAGGCTCGGGGTGGCGATGGGTTCGTCGGGGAGAACCTTCCCCGCTCCGCGCTCGTTGAACGGGGTGACGGACGCGAGGGAGGCCGATCATGCGGCGACGGGCGTTGGTGATGGCGTGGGTGGTGGCGGTGGTCGCCGCGGCGGCGGCGGCCGAGACGACGCGGACGCTGCGCGCCCAGCTCTCGGGCGACGCGGCGGCGCCGTTCGAGGTCGAGAACCTGGCCGGGACGATGACGGTCGTCGCCGGGGACGGTGACACCGTGACCGCGGTCGCGACGGTGCACGCGGACGACGCGGCGCTCGCCGACGCGATGCGCTTCGAGCAGGTGATCGGCGAGCGCGGGGTGCCGGTGCTGCGGGTGATCTACCCGCTCGACCGCGAGCGCACGATCCGCTACGACGTCCGCGGCGGCGGCGGCCGCCACGGGCACGAGCACCACGGGCTCGAGTGGCTGTTCGGGAGCTGGGGCGGCAGCGAGTTCAAGTACGACGGGCACCGGGTCCGCGTCAGCGCGAGCCACGGCGCCCGCTTGTTCGCCGACGTCGAGGTGCGGGTGCCGAAGCGGGCGCTCTCGGCCACGTTCCGCAACCGCGTCGGCGAGCTCTCGGCCGACGGGATCGCGGGGCGGATCCTGCTCGACACCAACCGCGGCGGGATCACGGTCCGGCGCACGAGCGGCGAGGTCAAGGCCGACACCGGGTCGGGTGCGGTCGTGGCCGAGGACGTCGGCGGCTCGTTCACCTGCGACACCGGCTCCGGCCCGTGCGAGATCACCGGGTTCGACGGCCGCGAGCTCTCCTGCGACACCGGCTCCGGGCCGGTCCGCATCCGGCGGGCGAAGGCGGAGCTGATCGTGGCCGACACCGGCTCCGGGCCGATCCGCGTCGAGCAGGCCGAGGCGGCGGAGTTCCGCGGCGACACCGGCTCCGGCGGCATCGACGCCGAGCTCGGCGGGGCGGCGCTGCACCGCATCAAGGCGAGCACCGGCAGCGGCCACGTCCACCTCCGGCTCCCCGCCGACGCCGGCTTCGACGTCGACGCCGACCAGGGCAGCGGCGACCTCCGCTGCGAGTACGCCGACGCGACCGAGGTCAGGAGCGACCACAAGGTCGTCGGCTACCGCCGCGGCGACGGCCGGGTGCGGATCGTGATCGACACCGGCAGCGGCGACGCGCTCGTCGCCCCCGCGCGATAGGCCGAGCTTCCCGCGCCGCCACGGGCGCGACGCCGCGACGGCGCGGCTCCTGCGCCGCCGGCCGCAGAGCGATCGCGACGCCGGCAGCCGCCGGCGGTGGTACAACGGTGGCCGGCGGACGCCCCCGGCCGGACCCGGCGGGTGCTCCGCGGGAGGCGGCGATGGCACGGACGGCGTGGTTGGCGGCGTGGGTGGCGGCGGCGGCGCTCGTCCCGGCGGCGGCGCGGGCGCAGGCGCCGCAGGACAACCAGGGGCTCGCCGCGGTGACCGGCGGCGACCCGGTCACGCTGCTGCTCGCGATGGAGAAGGTCTACGCCTCGTGCACGAGCTACCGCGACACCGGCACGGTGACGTCGCTGATCCTCACCGACGGCGGCCGCGCCGGCAGCGAGCGACCGTTCGCGACCGCGTTCGTGCGGCCGGGGCGGTTCCGCTTCGAGTTCACCGACACCGGGCTCGGCGGCGACAAGGCGCGGTACATCGTGTGGGCGGACGGCGCCGAGGTGCGCTCGTGGTGGGACCGGCAGCCCGGCGTGCGCCACCCCGGCTCGCTCGACGAGGCGCTCTCGCCGGCCGCCGAGATCTCCGGCGGCGTCTCGGTGCGCGTCCCGGCGCTGCTGCTCCC
>JAKAFI010000222.1 GCA_021818005.1 Acidobacteriota bacterium
GGAGATCAAGATGTTCCCGTTCCACGTCGTGCGCGGCGAAAACGACGTTGCCCGCGTGGACATCGACGGCAAGCTCTACTCCCCCCCCGAGATCTCGGCGATGGTCCTGCAGAAGCTCAAGGCGGCTGCGGAGGACTACCTCGGCGAGAAGGTCGAGAAGGCCGTCATCACCGTGCCCGCGTACTTCAACGACGCCCAGCGCCAGGCGACCAAGGACGCCGGCCAGATCGCGGGCCTCGAGGTCGTGCGCCTCGTCAACGAGCCCACCGCCGCGGCGCTCGCCTACGGCCTCGACAAGAAGAAGGACGAGACGATCGCCGTCTATGACTTCGGCGGCGGCACGTTCGACATCTCGATCCTCGAGGTCGGCGAGGGCGTGGTCGAGGTGAAGTCGACCAACGGCGACACCCACCTGGGCGGCGACGATCTCGATCAGCGGTTGATCGAGTGGCTGGTGGACGAGTTCCGCCGCGACCAGGGGATCGACCTCTCCAAGGACCGCATGGCGCTGCAGCGCCTGAAGGAAGCGGCGGAGAAGGCCAAGTGCGAGCTGTCGACGACGCAGGAGAGCGAGATCAACCTCCCGTTCATCACCGCCGACGCCGCGGGGCCGAAGCACCTCAACGTGCGGCTTTCGCGCGCCAAGTTCGAGCAGCTCGTCGAGGACATCATCCAGCGCACGGTCGGCCCCTGCCGGCAGGCGCTCAAGGATGCCGGGCTCGAGCCCAAGGACATCGACGAGGCGGTCCTCGTCGGCGGCTCCACTCGGATCCCCCGCGTACAGAAGCTGGTTCAGGACCTCTTCGGCAAGGAACCCCACAAGGGCGTCAACCCCGATGAGGTCGTCGCGGTCGGTGCGGCGATTCAGGCGGGCGTACTGGCCGGCGAGGTCCACGACCTCCTCCTGCTCGACGTGACTCCCCTCTCGCTCGGCGTCGAGACGCTCGGTTCCGTGACGGACGTCGTGATCGCACGCAACACCACGATCCCGGCCCGCAAGTCCAAGGTGTACTCGACAGCGGACGACAGCCAGACCCAGGTCGAGATCCACGTGTTGCAGGGCGAACGTCCGATGGCGCACGACAACCGCACCCTCGGCCGCTTCCACCTCGTCGGCATTCCGCCGGCGCCGCGCGGGATCCCCCAGATCGAGGTGACGTTCGACATCGACGCCAACGGGATCCTACACGTCTCCGCCAAGGACCTCGGCACCGGGAAGGAACAGAAGATCCAGATCACCGCCTCGTCCGGCCTCGACGAGAGCGACATCCAGAAGATGGTCCGTGAGGCCGAGCAGCACGCCGACGACGACCGCCAGAGGCGCGAGGAGGTCGAGTCGCGCAACCGCCTCGACTCGCTGGTCTACTCGACCGAAAAGCTGGTCAAGGACAATCAGGAGAAGCTGCCTGAGGCGCAGAGGAAGGACACCGAGGCCGCGATCGCCGAGGGCCGGAAGGCGCTCGAGACCGGCAAGAAGGACACCATGGACGAGGCGTACGAGAAGCTCACGAAGGCCTCGCACCGCCTCGCGGAGGAGATCTACCGGGCGGCGGCGCCGAGCGCAGCTCCCGGCGAAGCCAACCCGAGCACGGGGAGCCCGCAGCCGCCCCCGAGCGAAGGCGAGGTGGTGGACGCGGAGTACGTGGATGTGGAGTCGAAACCGTCGAATTGACGCCGCCGCGCCTCGGCTCGACGGTGTCATCCCGAGCCCCGCCTGCGGGCGGGGCGAAGGGATCTTGCGGGCAGCAGGGCCGAGGGCTGGAGGCCTGAGGGCCCGCCGCCGGAGGAGCAGATGAGCGATCTCGACTGGCGGGCGGTCCGCGAGCTGATGGCGCTGGGAAGCCGGCTGCGCGAGGCGGCCGAGCGCGCGCTCCTGCCGACCACGGTGGTCCCAGTCGGCGCCTCGGTCGCGTTCGAACCGCCGGTCAACGTGTGGGAGAGCGAGACCGAGGTCATCGTCGAGGCGGAGCTGCCGGGCGCCCGGAGCAACGACATCGATCTCCGGCTCGCCGACGATACCCTCCTCCTCGGCGGCCAGCTGCCGCCCGAGAGCCCCGCCGCGTCGGGCTCCTACCTGCGGGTGGAGCGCCCGCGCGGGCGGTTCTTCCGCGCCGTTGCGCTCCCCGCCGCCGTGTCCGGCGAGACCACCGCGACGCTCCACAACGGCGTTCTCCGCGTCACGCTGCCCAAGGCCGAGCGCGGCGCGCGCAAGGTCGCAATCGCCGGGGAGGGGGTATGACCGCCCACGGGAGGCGCTATCACATGATCAGCTGGGTGGCCGAGCGCTACGAGATCCACCCGCAGACGCTGCGCCTGTACGAGCGCGAGGGGTTGATCCTGCCGTCGCGCAGCGTCGGCAACACGCGCCTGTACGACGACGAGACCTGCAAACGCCTCGAGTTCGTCCTGACCTTGACCAGGGATCTCGGAGTAAACTTGGCCGGCGTTGAAGTGATCCTCAACATGAAGGACCAGATCGACGCCTTGCAGGCCGAGGTCGAGCGGCTCGGCGCGCTGCTGCAGCGCGAGGTCGCCCGGCGCGGCGCGGTCCCGCGCGATAGCGCGCTGGCGATCCGCCCCCGGGGAGGCCTGGTTCGGAACGAGGGTGAATGAGCGGCGACGAACACCGGAGCGATCCTGAAGGCGCGTTGCTGCGCCGGTACCTGCAAGAGATCGGCCGGTTCCGGCAGCTCACGCCGGACGAAGAGAAGGAACTTGCCCGCAGGATCAGACACGACGGTGACGCGGAGGCGCTGCGGCAGCTGGTCGAGGCGAACCTCAGGTTCGTGGTGGCCTACGCCAAGCGCTTCCATCACTCCCGGGTCTCGCTGCTCGACCTCATCAACGAGGGCAACATCGGTCTGATCCAGGCGGCCAAGAAGTTCGACCCGGCCAAGAACGTCAAGTTCATCACCTACGCCGTGTGGTGGATCCGGCAGGCGATCCTGCACGCGCTGTCGGAGCACGGCGCGACGTTCCGGCTGCCGCAGAAGCAGGCGAACGTTCTCTATCGGCTCGAGCGCTCGCGCCAGGCGCTCGGGCGGGAGCTCGAGCGCACACCCTCCGAGAAGGAGCTGGCCGACGAGGTGCAGATGGACGTCGAGCAGGTCAGGCTCCTCCTCGCGTCGAACCAGAACACCCTCTCCCTCAACGAGCCCGTCGACGAGGACGGCGAGGCGGAGTTCGGCGATCTCCTCGAGCAGTACGTGATCCCCGACACCGACGAGCAGCTGCTGCAGGAGTCGTTCGAGGAGACGCTGCGCGAGGCGCTCGCCACCCTGTCCGAGAAGGAGCGCGAGATCCTCACCTTGAGGTTCGGACTGGGGGACGACACGCCCCGCACGCTGCGCGAGATCGGCGAGGCGCTCGGCATCTCGCGCGAACGCGTGCGGCAGATCGAGAACCAGGCGCTCACCAAGTTGCGCCGCGGAGCACAGTCGCGCGCCCTCGCCGGCTATTTGAACTGACAGGGGTCAGGGCGCAGGGGTCAGGGGTCAGGACGACAGGAAGGGCGCGCTTCTCGCGCCAGAGGAACCTGCGACAAGCGCCGGGAGGGTTCCGGCGCGTCCGTTGCGGACCCCTGGTCCCTGATCCCTGAACCCTATTTCTGCTTCAGGTTGCCGGGCAGCTCCTCGACCGCCAGGCGCAACGCGCGAGCGATCTCCTCCGCTCCGGGCACCTTGAGGAGGTTGGCCACCGTGGTGCGGTTGCGGCAGATCCACGACAGGCGGGCGAGCCAGCGCAGGTGTGCCATGTCCTTGCGCAGTGCCAGGAGGAAGAAGAGCTGCGTCGGGCGCTCGTCCGGCGACCCGAACGCGACGCCCTTGCTCGAACGGGCGAGGAACAGGAACTGTTTCGGGAACTTCTCGGCGGCGCGGTGGCGGGCGTGCAGGAACGCCACCCCGTTGGGCATCGCCGTCGGGACCATCCGCTCGCGTTCCGTGAGCGCGGTCTCCAGCCAGCGTGCATCGCTCACCAGGCCGCGCTGCGCGACCGCCTTCACGACCTCCGAGATCACTCCCTCACGGGTCGTGGCCTTGAGCTCCGAGATCACGTGCGTCGACTCGAACAGCTCGGCGAGCACAGGGTCCGCAGCCTCGGATTGGTTCTCGCGGTCTTCCACGGCAACCCCCTTGCCCGCGGGAGCGGGCACCTGCATTGTAGTCCACGCCCGCGCCCGGCGCACCCACCACATCCGCCGATCGCCGCTCAGGCAGCCTCAAGCTTCCGGAGGCCTCGCCGCGAACAGCGGCGCCAGCTCCTTCGCGGTCGGCGGCGGCGTCAGCAGGCTGACCACCACGAGCGTTCCGATCGAGATCAGCGCCGCCGGGTAGATGCTCGGGATCCCCCACGCGTCGGCGCCGAATACCTGCGCGCCGACCTGGCCCCGCGCCGCCTCCATCACCGACGGGGCGACGCGGGGGAGAACGAGCTCGAAAAAGATGGTCGCCACCGCGCCGGAGATGATCGACGCGAGCCCGCCCTGGCGTGTGGCGCGGCGCCACGTCAGCGCCGCGAACAGCGCCGGGGTCACGGCGACGCCGTACATCGTGTACGCGAAGTAGGCGTACTGGAGGACCGAGATCTGCAGGTTGAACGCGGTCGGAATGAAGATCATGGCGAACGCACAGACGCCGAGCCCCACCACGAAGACCTTCTGCAGCGCGACCATCTTCGTCGGGTCGGCGTCCGGCTTGATCATGCCCTGGTAGATGTCCCGCATCACGTTGGAGCTCGACGAGAGCAGGTAGTTCATCCCGGTGGAGAGGACCACCGCGCAGGCGGCGCCGAGCAGGAGCACGCCGACCGGCGCCGGTACCATGTGACGCGCCGCGTTGAGCACGAGCGAGCGCGGGTCCCAGTGGGTGTGGTGCTCGAGGTTGTACGCCGCCGCGAAGACGGCGATGGCGATCACGATGCTCTCGACCACGATCGTGCCGACGATCCAGATCGCCACGGCGCGCCTCGCCTCCTTCGGCGAGCGGGCGGCGTAGAACTTCTGGTACATCGACTGCACGCCCATCAGGAGCAGGAGCGTCGAGAGGAAGTACGACAGGCCCTTGAGCGCGGGATACTTCCCGAAGTCGGGCGAGAAGAGCTTGAAGTCGCCTGCGGGCAGGACCTGAGCCGCGTGCGACCAGCCGCCGGCGGTCACGATGACGAACGGCACCGCCAGACAGCATGCGAGCACGATGATGATTCCGTTCGGCAGATCGGTGTGCGCCACCGCGACCATGCCGCCGATCGCCACGAAGAGGATGACGAACGCGGCGGCGATCGCCTGCCCCAACGCCAGCGACACCTT
>JAKAFI010000223.1 GCA_021818005.1 Acidobacteriota bacterium
CGATCTCGACGACCTCGAGCAGCTTGGTGGGGTTGGAGTCGAGGTCCACCATGTTGCCGGCTTCCTTGGCCGCCTGCGTGCCGCTGTTCATGGCGACCGCGACGTCCGCCTGGGCCAGCGCCGGGGCATCGTTGGTGCCGTCGCCGGTCATCGCCACCAGGCGCCCTCCGGTCTGCAGCTCGCGGATCAGGCGTAGCTTCGCCTCCGGCGTGGCCTCCGCCAGGAAGTCGTCGACCCCCGCCTCGGCCGCGATCGCCGCCGCGGTCAGCGGGTTGTCGCCCGTGATCATCACGGTCTTGATCCCCATCGTGCGCAGCTGCGCGAAGCGCTCGCGGATCCCGCCCTTGACCACGTCCTTGAGCTGGATTACCCCGAGCGCCCGCGGCCCGTCGGCCACGACGAGCGGCGTGCCGCCCGCCTTGGCGATCGCCTCGACGGCGTCGCGGACGTCGTCGCCGACGCTCCCGCCGCGCTCGCGGACGTACCCCGAGACCGCGTCCGCCGCCCCCTTGCGGATCGCCCGCCCGTCAAGGTCCACGCCGCTCATCCGCGTCTGCGCGGAGAACGGCACGAACGTTGCCCCGAGCTCGTGCACGTCGCGCCCGCGCAGGCCGTACCGCTCCTTCGCCAGCACCACAATGCTCCGCCCCTCCGGGGTTTCGTCGGCGAGCGACGCGAGCTGGGCGGCGTCGGCGAGCTCCTGCTCGGCCACACCGCGCGCCGGGATGAACGCGGTCGCCTGCCGGTTGCCGAGGGTGATCGTGCCCGTCTTGTCGAGCAGCAGCACGTCGACGTCGCCGGCCGCCTCGACCGCCCGCCCCGAGGTCGCGATCACGTTCGCCTGCACCATGCGGTCCATCCCGGCGATCCCGATCGCCGAGAGCAGCCCGCCGATCGTGGTCGGGATCAGGCAGACGAGCAGCGCCGCCAGGACCGTGACCGTCACCGGCTGGCCCTGCCCCGCCGCCCGCACGGCGTAGAGCGACAACGGGAGCAGCGTCGCGACCGCGAGCAGGAAGACGATCGTCAGCGCGGCGAGCAGGATGGAGAGGGCGATCTCGTTCGGCGTCCGCTGGCGCTTCGCGCCCTCGACCATGGCGATCATGCGGTCGAGGAACGTCGCCCCGGGCTCGGCGGCGACGCGGACCACCAGCCAGTCGGAGAGCACCCGCGTGCCGCCGGTCACCGCGCTGCGGTCGCCGCCCGACTCGCGGATCACCGGCGCGCTCTCGCCGGTGATCACGCTCTCGTCGACCGAGGCGATCCCCTCGATGACCTCGCCGTCGCCGGGGATGATGTCTCCGGCCTCGACCAGCACCGCGTCGCCGGCGTGGAGCATCTTCGAGGGCACCGGCGCCCACCCCGCCCCGTGGCGCGGCTCGGACAGGAACTTCGCGACCAGCTCCTGGCGGGAGCGGCGCAGCGCGTCGGCCTGCGCCTTGCCGCGCCCCTCCGCCATCGCCTCCGCGAAGTTGGCGAACAGCACCGTGAACCACAGCCACACCGCGACGGCGAGGATGAACCCGGCCGGCGCCTCGCCGTGGCCGCGCAGCGCCTGCGCCGCCAGGCCGGTGGTGAGGACGCTGACGACCTCGGTGACGAACATCACCGGGTTGCGCGCCATGTGGCGCGGGTCGAGCTTCCGGAACGACTCCGCGATCGCCCGCCGCACGATGGCGGGCTCGAAGAGCTTGAGGGCGTGCGCTCTGGCAGGCATCCCGACCTCCTATCGCGACGCCGCGAGCATCTGCAGGTGCTCGACGACCGGCCCGAGGGCGAGCGCTGGGATGAAGGTGAGGGCGGCCACCAGGACCACTGTGCCGATCAGCAGCGCCACGAACAGCGGCGTGTGGGTGGGCAGCGTCCCGGCGCCCGCGGGCGTCACCTTCTTCGCGGCCAGCGAGCCGGCGATCGCCAGGATCGGGACCTTCGTCCAGAACCTGCCGAAGAACATCGCCAGCGCGAGAGCGAAGTTGTAGAACCCGGTGTTCGCGTCGAGCCCCGCGAACGCCGAGCCGTTGTTGTTGCCGGCCGAGGAGAACGCATAGAGGATCTCGGAGAACCCGTGCGCGCCCGGGTTGAACGCTCCGGCGCGGCCGGCGGCGGTGGCGACGGCGACCGCCGTGCCGAGGAGCACGACCGCGGGCGGCACGAGGATGACCAGCGACGCCATCTTCATCTCGAACGCCTGGATCTTCTTCCCCAGGTACTCGGGCGTGCGCCCGACCATCAGGCCGGCGATGAACACCGCGACGATCACGAACGCGAGCATCCCGTACAGCCCCGAGCCGACGCCGCCGAACACCACCTCGCCGATCTGCATCAGCGCCATCGGGACGAGACCGCCGAGCGGCGTGAACGAGTCGTGCATCGCGTTCACCGAGCCGTTCGAGGCGGCGGTCGTCGCCGTCGCCCACAGCGCTGAGGCGACCGGCCCGAAGCGCACCTCCTTGCCTTCCATGTTGCCGCCGCCCTGCGCCGTCGACGGCCGCTGGTCGACGCCGAGCCGGGTCAGCAGCGGGTTTCCGGCCTGTTCGCTGGAGATGGCGACGACGGCGAACACCACGAAGATGGCCACCATCGCGGCGAGGATCGCCCACCCCTGGCGGCGGTCGCGGACCATCTCGCCGAACGTCAGGCACAGCGCGGCCGGGAGCAGCAGGATCGCGGCCAGCTCGAGGAAGTCCGCAAGCGGTGTCGGGTTCTCGAACGGGTGCGCGGAGTTGGCGTTGAAGAACCCGCCCCCGTTGGTGCCGAGCTGCTTGATCGCGACCTGCGACGCCGCCGGCCCGAGCGCCAAGGTCTGGTCGGTCACGGTGGCGCGCTCGGTGACCAGGTTCCCGCGCGCGTCCCGAACCGGGGCGCCGGCCGCGTCGAGCTTCGGCTCGGTTACGACGACGGCCTGCAGCAGAGCGACCTTCCTCGAGGCCGCAAACGTCTGCACGACGCCCTGCGAGACGAGCGCGAGGGCGAGCAGCAGCGAGAGCGGCAGCAGAACGTAGAGCGTGCCGCGCACCGTGTCGGCCCAGAAGTTCCCCACGGTCGTAGCGCTGCGCCGCGCGAACCCGCGGATCAGGGCGACCAGCACCGCCATCCCCGACGCGGCGGAGAGGAAGTTCTGCACCGCCAGGCCGAGCATCTGGGTGAAGACGCTCATCGTCTGCTCGCCCGAGTAGCTCTGCCAGTTGGTGTTCGTCACGAACGAGATCGCCGTGTTGAACGAGAGGGCGGGCGGGACCGCGGGGAGGTGGGCCGGGTCGGCCGGCAGCCCGGCCTGCAAGCGCAGCAGGGCGTAGAGGACGAGGAAGCCGAGGAAGTTGAAGAGCAGCATCGCCACGGCGTAGCCCTTCCAGTCCATCTCGTCAGCCGGGTCCACGCCGGCAGCGCGGTAGAGGAGGCGCTCGACGGGGCCGAGGACGCGCCCGATGACCATCGGTCGCCCCTCGTAGGCTCGCGCCATGTAGATGCCGAGCGGCTTGGCGAGCGCCAGGACCGCGCCGATGTAGATCAGCAGCTGCACAGCGGCGAGCGCGGTCATCCCAGCTCCTCCGGCTTGAGCAACGCCACCAGCAGGTAGATGACGAGCCCCGCCGCGATGAGCCCCGCGACGACGTAGAGCCAGTTCACGATGCCCCCCCGGCGCCGAGGCGCCCGACCGCGTCGACCATCCACAGCGTCACCGCGAAGAGAACGATCACCAGCAGCACGACCGCGACGTCCACGTCGCACCTCCGACGGCAGCCATCCCACCACGGCACGGGTCAAGACCGCATCAAGACGAGGACCGGCCGCGTCAAGCCGCCGTCAAGGGAAGCCGGACGGAGGTGATACTCTCGAGCCGACGATGAGCTCTTCGGCTGCCCCGTCTCCGGCCGCACACGACGGCGCCAACGGCGTGAACTCGGCCCGGGGCCTCGCCGGGCTCGCGCTCGGCGCGCTCGGCGTCGTGTACGGCGACATCGGCACCTCGCCGCTGTACACGATCCGCGAGTGCTTCCACCCGGTGCACGGGATCGAGTCGAACCTCTCGAACACGCTCGGCATCCTGTCCCTGGTCGTCTGGGCGCTGATCCTGATCGTGGTCGTCAAGTACCTGGGCTTCGTCATGCGCGCCGACAACCACGGCGACGGCGGCATCCTCGCGCTGCTCGCGCTGGTCATGCCGGCGGGCACCGCGGCGAACCACCGCCGCGCGGCCGGCCTGGTCATGCTCGGCCTCGTCGGGGCGGCGCTGCTGTGGGCCGACGGGATGATCACCCCGGCGATCACGGTGCTCGGCGCGATCGAGGGGCTCGAGGTGGCGACGCCGGTGTTCAAACCGTTCGTGGTCCCGATCGCGGTCGCGATCCTCGTGGCGTTGTTCCTGGTGCAGAAGCGCGGCACCGCCCGGATCGGCGCGATGTTCGGCCCGGTGATGCTGCTCTGGTTCGTCGCCATCGGGGCGCTCGGCGTCCCCTGGGTGATCCGGGCGCCGCGCATCCTCGAGGCGTTCAACCCGCTGTGGGGGATCCGCTTCATGGCGACCTACCACTGGCGCGGCTTCCTCATCCTCGGCGCGGTCGTGCTGTGCGTCACCGGCGCGGAGGCGCTGTACGCCGACATGGGGCACTTCGGCCGCGGCCCGATCCGCCTCGCCTGGTACGCCGTGGTCTTCCCTGCGCTCGCGCTCAACTACCTCGGCCAGGGTGCGTTGCTGATCACCCACGGGCCGGAGGCCGACCTCAACCCGTTCTACCTCCTCGCCCCGCCGGCGCTCGTCTACCCGCTCGTGGCGCTCGCCACCGCCGCCGCGATCATCGCCTCGCAGGCGTTGATCTCGGGCGCGTTCTCCCTGGCGCAGCAGGCGATCCAGCTCGGCTACCTGCCGCGGCTACGGATCGTCCACACCTCGGAGGCGACGCGCGGCCAGATCTACGTCCCCGAGGTCAACGCCGGCCTGATGGTCGCGTGCTGCGGCCTGGTCCTCGCCTTCGGCAAGTCCACCAACCTGGCGGCCGCGTACGGGATCGCGGTGGTCGGGACGATGGCCGCCACCTCGGTGCTGTTGTACGCGGTGGCGCGCCAGCGCTGGGGATGGGGGCGTGCCCACGCCGCGATCGTCACCGCCTGTTTCCTCGCGGTGGATCTCGCCTTCCTCGTCGGCAACGGCCCCAAGGTCCGGCACGGCGGCTGGTTCCCGCTCATCGTCGGCGCCGCGATCTTCACCGTGATGACGACCTGGAAGCGCGGCCGCGCCGAGCTCGGCGCCAAGCTGCGCGCCGAGTCGCTGCCGATCGAGTTGTTCC
>JAKAFI010000224.1 GCA_021818005.1 Acidobacteriota bacterium
GCAGCTCGAGCCCGTCCATCCCCGGCATCTTGATGTCGACGAGGAGGATGTTGGTGCCCTCGCGGGCCAGGGTGGCGAGCGCGTCGCGGCCGCTCTCCGCCACGCTGACGTCGTAGCCGTCCTCGCGGAACCAGGCGGCGAGGGAGTTGCGGACGTGCGGCTCGTCGTCCACGACTAGGATTCGCACCGGCGCCGTCATCGCTCGCCCGCCCCTCCCGTGGGTGTCAGCCCGGTGGGCAGGGTGACGGTGAAACGGGTCCCCTGCCCAGGCGCGCTCGCCACGTCGATGCTGCCATTGTGCCGCTGGACGATGCCGTAGACAACCGCGAGGCCGAGGCCGAGACCCTTCCCCTCGCCCTCCCCCTTGGTGGTGAAGAACGGCTCGAAGATGTGGGTGCGCACTTCGTTGTCCATGCCGATGCCGTTGTCCTCGACGACGACGCGGACCCCGGCGTCGCCGGCCTTGGCGGTGCGCAGGGTCAAGGTGCCGCCGTTCGGCATCGCCTCGACGGCGTTGATGCACAGGGCGAGGAGCGCTTGCTCGATCTGCGCGGGATCGCACATCACCGCCGGCATGGCCGGGAGCAGATCGAGCTCGACCTTCACCTGGGCGAGGTCCATCTTGTGCTTGATCAGGAACAGCGACCGGTTGATCACCTCGTTGACGTCGGTCGGCTCCATGCGCGAGCCGGTGCGGCGGGCGAACAGCAGCAGGTTGGAGACGATCTCGCCGCAACGCGCCGATTCCGAGGCGATCGCGCCGAGGATCCCCACCGCCTCGTGCGTCTCGTCGGAGGCGTCGGCGCGGCTGCTCCAGCGCCGCAGCAGGACCTTCGAGTAGGTCACCACGCTGGCGAGCGGGTTGTTGATCTCGTGCGCGACGACGGCGGCGAGCTTGCCGAGGGACGCCATGCGCTCGACGCGCACCATCTGCTCCTGTGCCTGGCGCAGTTCGGCGGTCTTCTCCTCGACCCGGCGCTCGAGCGTCTGCGCCCAGCCGACGAGCTCGGTGTTGGCGCGTTCGAGCGCCTGCGCCATCGCGTTCACCTCGCCGCCGAGCTGGGCGAACTCGGCGATCGTGCTGCCCTCGAAGCGGGCGGAGTAATCGCCGGTGCCGAGGGCGCCCAGGGTCCGAGTGAGCGCCCGGATCGGGCGGTGCACCGAGCCGCGCACGACGAGGAGCACGACGCCGACCACGAGCACGAGCACGCAACCGGTCGTGCCGAGCATCAGCAGCGTCGTCTGCCGCCGCGCCTCCTCGAGCTGGGAGACGAACAGCGTGACGTCAAGGACGCCGAGGAGGCTCTTGCTGGCGGGGTGGGCGTGGCAGGCGGCGTTGGCGCACGCCGGCTCGTTCGCGATCGGCAGGATCACGCCCATCGCCGGCACGCCGCCGACGCTGAACGAACGGGTGCGATCGCCCGGCGGCAGCTTGGCGATCGGGCGGTCGGCCAGGTGGCACTTGAAACACGCCTCGGAGCGCATGTCGAGGCGGGTCCCCAGCTCGCGCGGCTCGGAGGAGAAGACGATGATCCCCTCCTTGTTGAAGATGCGCAGCCGGACGTTGGGGTCGTGTTCGGTGATGTTGCGCACGGCAGCGTGCAGGCCCTCGCGGTCGTTGTTGAGCATCGCGGTGTGGAGCGCGCCGTACAGCGTCTCCGACATCGCGAGCGCGTTGATGCGCGCCGCCTCGCGCGCGCAGCGCTCCTGCAGACCGACCTGGACGACGGCGGTCAGGGTCAGCAGGAGCGCGAGCGCGACGATCAGAGTCCCGGTAAGACGGAACGTCAGCGAGTTGAACCGCCAGCGCCAGACGGACGATGGTTCCCCGTTCACCGTGGACCCACGTTACCCGGGAATTCAGGTCCGGTCAAAAGCGGGGGCCGAGCCGGTGAGCGGCGCGGGCCTCGCCACGGCCGTCCCCGCAGCATGGGCGATCCTCTCCTCCTCGGCGAGCGCCCCCTCCGGGAAGATCGGGAGGTAGCGGCACGCCAGCACAAACACCCAGATGCCGATCGCGACCAGACCGGCGGACACCAGGAACTCCATCACCGACGGCAGGTAGGCGTGGCCGGTTGCCGCCTCGACCGCGGTCACCGAGACGTTGAGGCGGTGGAAGATGAAGCCGAGCACGACCATGCCCTGAGCGACCGCGAGCCGGCGCGGCGATCGGCGGAACCTCGGGATGGCGAGCAGCACCATCGGCACGACCGCGCCGAGCAGGATCTCCGCGAGGAACATCACCGTGACCGAACTGAGCGGGAAGATGGTCGCAAGGGCGTCGCGCGCGACCAGGTCGCGCAGCCGCAGCGCAAGGTAGAGCGCGAGCAGCAGGACCGAGACGCGCGACAGGCGCGAGAGCAGGTCGGTCTCGATCGGCTTGCCGAAGGCGCGGCGGGAGAACCACGACTCGACGACGGTCATCCCGATGCCGGCCGCGAGCGCCGAGGCGAAGAAGAGCACCGGCAGCATCGGCGTGTACCACAGCGGGTGCATCTTCTCCGGCAGGATCAGGAACAGCGAGCCGAGCGAGGACTGGTGCAGGGTGGAGAGGATCACGCCGACGATCACCAGCACCGGCGTCACCGGCTTGAGCAGCTTGAGCAGCCAGTCGAGCTTGAACCGTTCCAGCAGCACCGGCGCGAACTCGAGGGAGAGCACCGTCGTGTAAAGCATCACGCACCACCCGACCTCGAACATGACCGAGTGCGGGTTCCACATGATGATCGGGTGCCAGATGTTCCATGGCTTGCCGAGGTCGAAGATCAGCCCGCAGACGACCATGATGTAGCCGAGGAACGCCGTCAGCACGGTCGGGCGCATGATCGGCTTGAAATCCCGCAGATGGAGGATGTGGACGGTCGCGGTGACGGCGAAGCCGCCGGCGGCGAGGCCGACGCCGCAGAGGATGTCGAAGCCGATCCACAGCCCCCACGGGAACGAGTCCGAGAGGTTGGTCACGGCGCCGAGCCCCCGGGTGAAGCGCAGGTAGGCGATGCCGGCGAGCACGGCGATCATCACGATCGAGGTCACCGACCAGAACCCGAGACGGATCGCGGCCAGTCGTTGCCTAAGCATGGTGTTCCCCCTTGTCGGCGATCTCTGTCCGCTCGGCGCGCGCGACGTCCTCCTTGCGCTTGGTCAGCCAGAACAGCCCGCCGAGGAAGACGCCGCCGAACAGCACGACGTCCGGAATGTGCTTGAGCGCGTTCCAGGTGAGGTCCGGGAGCGGGCCGACGGTCTTCACCGGCGGCAGCCCGAGAGCGACCGGCTCGCGCGGGCCGATGTAGAGCACGTCGGTGCCGCCCGCCTCGGTGATGCCGTAAACGCGCTGGAAGTAGGTCTTGGGGTCGGAGGCGACGCGTCGGCGCGCCTCGGCGATCAGCTCGTCGCGGTCGCCGGTGATCGTGGCGCCCGCGGGGCACGCCTCGGCGCAAGCGGGGCCGGCCGCTCCGCGGTGGACGCACATCTGGCACTTGCGCACCCGCGGCGCCGCCGAGTGCCACTCGTACGTCGGCACCCCGAACGGGCACGCCACCATGCAGTAACGGCAGCCCATGCACTTGTCCGGGTCGTAGGTGACCGGACCCGCGGCGGTCTTCTTGAGCGCGCCGACCGGGCAGACCGACGCGCAGCTCGGGTTCTCGCAGTGCATGCACAGGCGGCGGACGTAGGTGTCGTTGCCGCGGTCCATGAGGTAGGTGTAGCTGTGGGCGTCGAGCCCTCTCGCCTCGTGGGCCGGCTGCTCGTTGGCCTTCTGGCATGCCTCCACGCACGAGCCGCAGCCGATGCACTTGGTCACGTCGACGAGGATTCCGCGATGTGCCATGGCCTACTCCTCCGCCGAGGCGCCGAGGAACTCCTTCTGGAAGGCGTCCCAGCGTGCCGCGTCGACCGCCGCGAGCGCGCCCTTGCGCGGCACGCCGCCGTCGGCGAGCAGCGGCACCGTGGCCGGCGTTCCGGCCGGCGTGAGGAAGTCGGCGAGTCGCTGCATCTCCTGGCGGAGGAACGCCGTGGCGGCGTTGCCGATGCGCAGCGGCTTGATCGCCTCATGGTGGTCGCGGGTCCACAGCGCCACCACCCACCCGACGCCGTACGGGTCCCTGCTCACCGCCCACGGCTGCGCGACGGCGTGGGCGTTGACGGCCACGACCTCGCCGCTCACCGGCGCCGGGATCACGAGCGAGCGTCCCTTGACCCGGAGTCGCAGGAGCGGGTCGCCGCGCCGGACCTGGGCGCCGCGCGGCGGCGCCTCGACGCCCTCGACGTCGCCGAGCGCCTCGGCGAGGAAGTCGTCGATGCCAACTCGGAGCGCGCCGTCCGAGGTGATGCGAACCCAGGCGTGCCGGGGACCGAGAAAGATGCCGTGCGGAGGTCTCGGCTCCAGCATCGGGACGACCGAGGCCGCGGCGGGCACCGCCGCGTGGCGGCGGCGGAACGCCATGACGATCGCATCGACGCCGACGAACACCAGAATCGTGAGGATCACCAGAATCGCAGTCATCGTTGCCTCCCGCAGGTGCCACCTTTCGGCCCCCGCTTGTACCTCCATGGAGCAAGCTCCTTGCCAACCTACTACAAATTATTTAAGAGATGTAAAATCAGCTATTTAGATAACAACAATTGGGGTCGCTGAACGATGAGGTGTGGATGATTTCAACATGGTCGAACGGTCGACGGACCGGCGCCGCGGCTCTCTTGGCAAACGTAAATATATGTTCTGTAAAGCCTTCAACGCAAATATGAGGGTGATGAAATTCTCAACAGGGATCGTCCGAACCGCTCGCAACGGGTGGCCCGGCCGGGCCGAACGGTCCCCTGCGGCGGTTGGAATCTCCCGGCAACGCATTAGAATCCGCCGGTGCGCATCGTCCTCACCCGGCTGTCGGCGTTCGGCGATATCGTCCACACGTGGCCGCTCGCCGAGGCGCTGATGGCCGGCCCGGAGCGGGTTGAGCTCGCGTGGGTCGTCGAGGAACCGCTGCTGCCGCTCGTGGCGACCCATCCGGCGGTGACGCTGGCGATCCCGGTGGCGACGCGGCGCTGGCGCCGGCACCCGGTCGCGGCGGCGACGCGCCGCGAGGTCGTCGCGGCGCGGGCGGCGCTGCGCCGCTTCGGGGCCGACCTGGCCCTCGATCCCCAAGGGCTGGTCAAGTCGGCCGTGTGGGCCGCGCTCTCCCGCGCCGGCGAGCGGGTCGGGTTGGACCGCGCCCACCGGCGGGAGGCGCTCGCCGGGGCGTGGTACACGCGCACGGTGTCGCCGGCCCCCGAGGCGCGCCACGTC
>JAKAFI010000225.1 GCA_021818005.1 Acidobacteriota bacterium
ACCTCGGCGTGGGAGAGCAACTCGGGACCGTACACGGTGACCGCGCGCCGGCCGGACCACGGGCCGTCGAGCAGCACCCGGGCGGCCACCTCGGCGATGTCGCGCGTCGCCACCATCGGGAGCTTCACGCCGGCCGGGACGGGCAAGAAGAACGCCCCTGTCGACTTAATGCTCGCGACGAAGTTGAGCATGTTCTCCATGAAGTCGCCGGCGCGCACCGCGACCGCGAGCCGGTTCTCCGCGGGCGGGAGCGGGCAGTTGTAGGCGGGGGAGTAGTTGCACAGCGGGTTGTAGGCGCGGTTGAAGTCGAGCTCGACCGTCGCGCCGGCCGGCTGCTCGACGTCCATGAACCGCCCGGATCCGTACGTCTCAGCCCCCGAGGTGCGGTCGGCGAACGGCACGAACAGGCTGGTGTCCGCCGGGTCGTCGGGCCGCATCTTGAACGCGGTGAGCACGCACGGCGTCCCGGCGAGGTCGAAACGCAGGCGGGCCCAGCGGAAGTAGTTCTTCTCGAGGTTGCGGCTGGTCGCCAGCGTCACCGGTTCGGGCGGCGTCACCCTCTCGACCTTCGCCTGCACGACGAACGCCGGGTCGGGCGCGAAGTAAAGCAGGTGTCGGAACGCGCGCACCGCGGCGCGGTCGGGGTCGAACTCGATCACCGCGAGCTGCTCCGAGAAGGCGTACGTGGCGAGCGTGAAGCGGCCGAGGCGAAACAGCGCACCCTCGGGAAGCGCGCCGGGCTCGATCACCTTACCGCCGGCCTCCAGCCACGCCCGCGCCGGGGTCCCGCGCCAGCGCCAGCCGGAGGCGAACGCAAACGAGAGCGCGCTCCCGGCCGGCGCCTCAGGCGTGACGACAAGACCGTCGGCACCCGCCGCGACCCAGCCGCCGCCCGGCGCGTTGATGACGGTGCGGGCGGCGCCCGCCATCGGCGAGGTCGGCGACGTCTTGAACTCGCGGTCCTTGTCGGCGCGCTCGGCGACGAGCTTCGCCTCCCACGACGACGCTGCGCCGGGCGCGACCGCTGGGCCGCCGCGCCCGCACCCGGCGAGCAGAAGGAGGGCGGCGGCCGCCGCCCCGCACCGGATTGCTGCGCTTACGCCACGGCACCAGTCGGGTCGCCTCGTCATGACGCCATCCTCCCACGCGCGCCCCGGCGTGGAAAGCCTCGCTTCCGGTCTGGACACCGTCTCGCCGGCAGGGCCGAGCAGCCACCGTGAGCGGCTCCGTGCTGACCTGGCGCATTCCTCAAGAAGGTCGGATGGCGCTCAGGCACCTGGCACCACCGGCACGCGGCGTGAGGCGCGGCCTCGCGATCGCCCCGGTTGGGCGCTTGGCCCAGCCGCTTTCCCCGGAATCCGATTTTCACCCGTCCTCGACTGACCCTCCAACAGTGCTACCATGCTTCAAGGTACAAGAAGTACATTCCTATCTCTCGCCGTGTGCCGGTCTGCGTCGGCGCGCCCTCGAGCGGACGCACGGAGGAACTCGATGACCGAAGCATTCATCTACGACGCCATCCGTACGCCACGCGGCAAGGGCAAGAACGACGGTGCACTGCACGAGGTCAAGCCGATCTCGCTGGTGACCGGCCTCATGGATGCGATGCGGGCGCGCAACCCCGAGCTCGATCCCGGACTCATCGACGACGTCGTGCTCGGCTGCGTGACGCCCGTCGGGGACCAGGGCTGCAACATCGCCAGAACAGCGGCTCTTGCGGCGGGGCTGCCTGTCACGGTGGCGGGCATGCAGCTCAATCGCTTCTGCGCCTCGGGGCTCGAGGCGATCAATATCGCGGCCCAAAAAGTAATGTCGGGGTTCGAGGACTTCGTTCTCGCCGGCGGCGTCGAATCGATGTCGCGCTGCACGATGGGAATGGACGGTGGCGCGTGGCCTCTCGATCCGATGACCAATTACGACACCGGCTTTGTCCCGCAGGGCATCGGCGCCGACCTCATCGCCACGATCGAGGGTTTCTCGCGCGAGGACGTGGATCGCTTCGCGATGACCTCCCAGCGTCGCGCCGCCACGGCGCGTGAGAACGGCTACTTCGCGCGCGGCATCGTGCCGGTCAAGGATCGCAACGGCCTGACCGTCCTCGCGGCCGACGAGCACATCAGACCGGACACGACGATGGAGACGCTCGCAACGCTCCAGCCCGCGTTCGCGACGATGGGCGAGGCGGGCGGCTTCGACGCGGTCGCGCTGCAGAAGTACCACTGGGTCGAGGCCATCAACCACGTGCACACCGCCGGCAACTCGTCGGGCATCGTGGACGGCGCGGCGCTCCTCCTGGTCGGCTCCGACAAGCGCGGGCGCGAGGTCGGGCTCACGCCGCGGGCGCGCGTCGTCGCCATGGGGGTATCCGGCGCCGATCCGACCATCATGCTGCTCGGCCCCGGACCGGCGGCGCGCAAGGCGCTGGCGAAGGCCGGAATGAAGGCCTCGCAGATCGATCTCTGGGAGGTCAATGAAGCGTTCGCATCGGTCGTCATGCGGTTCATGAGGGAGATGGAGATCGGCCACGACAGCACCAACGTCAACGGTGGCGCGATCGCCATGGGCCACCCGCTCGGCGCCACCGGCGCGGCCATCCTCGGCACGCTGCTCGACGAGCTGGAGCGGCGCCGCCTGCGCTATGGCCTTTGCACCCTTTGCGTCGGCGGCGGCATGGGGATCGCCACCATCATCGAGCGCCTGTAGCCACGGAGAACGACCATGACTGAGCAGACCGCAATCCGCTGGGATCAGGACGCCGAAGGGATCGTCACGCTCACGCTCGACGATCCGACGCAGTCCGTCAATACGATGAACGCGCTCTACCAGGCCTCGATGAAGCGCACGGTCGAGCGTCTCACAACCGAGAGAGTGAGCGTCAAGGGGGTCATCATCACGTCCGGGAAGAAGAGTTTCTTCGCGGGCGGCGACCTGCGGCTCCTGTCGCAGGCCACACCGGCCGATGCCCAGCGCCTGTACGATGAGGTACGCGAGCTGTGCCTGCGGCTGCGCGCGCTCGAGACGCTCGGCGTGCCGGTGGTCGCGGCGCTCAATGGCACGGCGCTCGGCGGCGGCATGGAGATCGCCTGGGCGTGCCACCGGCGCATCGCCATCGACGACGGCACGAGCGAGTTCGGCCAGCCCGAGGTGACGCTCGGCCTGCTCCCGGGCGGCAACGGCATCGTGCGCACGGTGCGCCTGTTCGGCATTCAGAAGGCGCTCGTGGAGGTGCTGCTGCAGGGCCAGCGCATGAAGCCGGCGAAGGCAAAGTCGGTCGGGCTCATCGACGAATTGGTGCCGGACCGCGCGACGTTGATGGCGAAGGCGCGCGAGTGGATCCTCGCCAATCCGGGCGCCACGCAGCCCTGGGACCGCGACGGCTACAAGATGCCTGGCGGTACGCCCGCCACACCGGCGTTCGCCTCGATGCTGCCGGCGTTCCCGGCGAACCTGCGCAAGCAGCTCAAGGGCGCCAACATGCCCGCGCCCAAGCTCATCATGGCCGCCGCGGTCGAAGGCGCCGGTCTGGACTTCGACACCGCGTCGCGCATCGAGAGCCGCTACTTCGTCGAGCTCGCGACCGGCCGCGTCTCCAAGAACATGATCAAGGCGTTCTTCTTCGACCTGCAGAAGATCAATTCCGGCGCGAGCCGCCCCCAACCGGCCGCTATCCCGCAGTGGGCGCCCGTGAAGGTCGGCATCCTCGGCGCCGGCATGATGGGCCGGGGCATCGCCTACGTCACGGCGATGGCCGGCATCGACGTCGTCCTGAAGGACGTGTCCGAGGAGCAGGCCGAGAAGGGGAAGGGCTACGCCAGGAAGCTGGTCGACGACGCGGTGGCCAAGGGCCGGATGACGCGCGACAAGGCCGACGCGGTGCTGGCGCGCATCACGACCACGGGCGCCGCGGCGGACCTTGCGGGCTGCGACATGCTCATCGAGGCGGTGTTCGAGAATCGCGACCTCAAGGCCAAGGTGACCGCCGAGGCCGAGGCGGCCGCTGTGCCGGGCGTGCTCATGTGCTCGAACACCTCCACGCTCCCCATCACCAGCCTGGCCAAGGCCTCGAAGGCGCCGCCGCGGTTCATCGGCCTGCACTTCTTCTCGCCCGTCGACAAGATGCCGCTCGTCGAGATCATTGTGGGCAAGGAGACGGCGCCCGAGGCGCTGGCGCAGGCTTTCGATTACGTGCTCAAGATCAAGAAGACTCCGATCGTCGTGAACGACAGCCGCGGCTTCTTCACCTCGCGCGTGTTCGGCACGTTCGTAGGGGAAGGCGTCTCGATGCTGGCCGAGGGCTACCACCCGCAGAGCATCGAGCAGGCCGCGGCGCAGAACGGCTCGCCCGTCGGTCCCCTCGCGGTTTGCGATGAGGTCTCGCTCGAGCTCATGCGGCACGTGCGCGAGCAGACGAAGAAGGACCTCGCCGCCGAGGGCAAGACGTATCCGTCGCAACCGGCGGACGCGTTGGTCGATCGGATGTGCGACGAGTTCGGTCGCAAGGGCAAGGCCGCCGGTGCGGGGTTCTACGAGTACCCGGCGGGGGAAAAGAAGCACCTGTGGCCCGGCTTGGTCGAGCACTTCGTGAAGCCCGAGCATGCAACGCCCGACGCGGCGGAGTTCGCCGAAATGAAGGACAGGCTCCTGTACATCACCTCGATCGAGACGATCCGCTGTCTCGAGGAAGGCGTGCTGCAATCGGTGGCCGACGCGAACATCGGATCGCTGATGGGCATCGGCGCGCCGCCGTGGACCGGCGGGACGCTGCAGTACGTCAACTACGTCGGACCTCGGGCCTTCGTCGAGCGTGCGCGCCAGCTTGCCGCTCGCCACGGCGCCCGTTTCGAGCCCCCGAAGCTGCTCCTGGACATGGCCGCCCGCGGCGAGACGTTCCAGTAGACGACTCCGCGAAAACGCTCGTTCCGACCATCACCGCTCGGCCCTAATCGCCGGAGATCCGCCCGGCCAAGAACGCCGGAGACGTTCCGAACCGGACCAAGACAGGTACCAGGTCCGGCAAAGTTGACGAAGTAGGAGCCGCCCGGCAGGTCGGCGGCAAGAACCACGAGGTGCCACGCACGCCGAGAGCCTTGGTCCGCCACCCGATCTGTGCCGCCTTGTCGCGCTCCGCCGTGGGACGCCGCCGAACGCAGGAAGCCAAGCGAAGGTCTGAACGCGTCGCGGCCGGATGGCTCATGCTGCATTTCGAGATCGGCTGCGCACGGGGTGAGGTAGCGAGATAGCGGATTGGCGT
>JAKAFI010000226.1 GCA_021818005.1 Acidobacteriota bacterium
CAGTCGGCGAAGTTGAGGCCGATCGCCCGCACCCGCACCAGCAGCTGTCCGGCGCCGGGCCGCGGCTCCGGCCGCTCCTCGAGGCGCAGCACCCCGGGCGGCCCGTAGCGCGGCGCGACCCACGCCCTCATCCCGGCGCGCGCTCCGCTCGCGCCGGGATGCGTGGTCCGTGGTCAGTGGTCCGCAAAAGCCCTCGAGACCGAGTCGTGATCGGACCACGGTCCACGGACCACGGTCCACGACCGTCACGACTCGTCCGCGGCGGCCGCGGGACGGGCCAGCGTCGGCAGGATCTCGCGCAGCTTCTCCTCGAGCTCCGAGGCCACGTCCGGGTGGTCCTTGAGGAACGCCCGCGCATTCTCGCGCCCCTGGCCGAGGCGCGTCTCGCCGTACGACAGCCAGGTGCCGGACTTGCTGACCAGCCGGTGCTCGACGCCGAGGTCGAGCAGCTCGCCGTGCTTGGAGATCCCCTCGCCGTACAGGATGTCGAACTCGGCGACGCGGAACGGCGCCGCGACCTTGTTCTTCACCACCTTGACCTTGGTGCGGTTGCCGACGGCGTCCTCGCCGGACTTGATCGCGCCGATGCGGCGGATGTCGAGCCGCACCGAGGCGTAGAACTTGAGCGCGCGCCCGCCGGTCGTGGTCTCGGGGTTGCCGAACATCACCCCGATCTTCTCCCGGATCTGGTTGATGAAGATGACGCACGTCTTCGACTTGGAAACGATGCCGGTGAGCTTGCGCATCGCCTGCGACATCAGGCGCGCCTGCAGCCCCATCGAGGAGTCGCCCATCTCGCCCTCGAGCTCGGCGCGCGGCACCAGCGCCGCCACCGAGTCCACGACGATGACGTCCACCGAGCCGGAGCGGATCAGCGTCTCGGCGATTTCGAGCGCCTGCTCGCCGTTGTCCGGCTGCGCCACCAGCAGGTTGTCGATGTCGACGCCGAGCTTGCCGCTGTACTCGGGGTCGAGGGCGTGCTCGGCGTCGATGAACGCCGCCAGGCCACCGAGCTTCTGCGCCTGCGCGATGACGTGCAACGCCAGCGTCGTCTTGCCCGACGACTCCGGCCCGTAGATCTCGATGACCCGCCCGCGCGGGACGCCGCCGACGCCGAGCGCCGCGTCGAGCCCGATCGAGCCGGTCGGGATCACGTTGACGTTGACCGCCTCCTGCGCGCCCAGCCGCATGATCGCGCCCTTGCCGAACTGCCTCTCGATCTGCGCGACCGCGGTCTCCAAAGCCTTGAGCTTGTCCTGGTTGTACTCAGCCATGGTCACACCTCTCCTCTTGGTTGTCGCGTGGACGGGTTGGCCGCGAGGCCACGGACCGATGCTAGGACGGGCCTCCGGGCAAGTCAAGAGAGACCGTGGTCCGTGGACCGTGGACCGTGGTCCGTGGACCGTGGTCCGGAAAGAAAGGCGTCCGGGAACCGGGTTCCGGAACGACGGTGGATCGTGGGTCGTGGATCGTGGCTCGAAGAGACCAGGGTCCGGGGTCCGGGGTCCGGAAAGAGAGGCAGGCAGGAAGGAACGCACCCACCTCTCGTTCCTCTGCTCGTCGGTTCTCCTGCCGTCCCGGGGCCCGAGCGCCAGCCGAACGCCGGCATCGGCGCAGCCAGCGCGCGGGCGTCCGCGCGCCGTCGGGTCTCTACCGCTCCCGGGTCCCCTGCGTCCGCGATCGGCGGGGCCGTCGCTCGGCGACGCGAGGGGCTGCCTTGCTGACGAGAGGGTAGCGCTCCGGGTGTTCGATCGACTCGACCGCCAAATCGACGTCGAGTTGCGGCCAGTGGAGGTGACCGGCGCGCGTCATCTTCACGTCGACCAGTTGGCCGATCGACACATCGCGAAACCAGGGGAACTGTTCAAACGAGACGAACAGCTCGCGCTCCCCGAGGAGCAGCCAGAACCCCCAGCGCGAGACGTTGGTGACCTCAGCCGCCGAAGTGCGCTTTCCAGGCCGCGCGGATGTCATCCTCGTGCTCCCTGATCGCCCTCAGTGCGTTGCGGAGATCCGTCGGAGTCAGGGATCAGGAAGAGACACAACGCACATGATCGTGTCTTCCCTTTGCCATTTTCCCTCTTCCCTCCTGCCGGCTCCGCAACTCTTCACTCCCCAGGCGGCGCTCAGGTGGCGAGGGCGGCGCGGAGGCGGTCGGCCATCTCTTCTGGGGTCATGGGAACGCGCGGCGCCGGGTCGTCGGCCGAGGCGTCAACGGCGAGGTCGAGGAACGCCGGGCCGGGAGCCGCGAGCCACGCATCCAGCGCCTCGCCGGCGTGCTCCGCGGAGAAGCAGCGCCGCGCCCAGGCGTACCCCGCCCCGGCCGCGACCGCCGCGAGGTCCACCTCGCGCGAGAGCGCCGGCTGGCCGCCCGTGGTCGCGTAGCAGCCGTTGTCGAGCACGAGGTGGTAGAGGTTGGGCGGCCGCATCCCGCCCACCAGGGCGAGGCCGCCCAGCCCCATGAGGAGGTTGCCGTCGCCGTCGAGGGCGACGACCCGCTCCATGCGCGTCATCGCGAGGCCGAGCGCGATCGAGGCGACCTGCCCCATCGAGCCGACCATGTAGAACGTCCGCGGCCGGTCCATGGCGCGGTACGCCTCGCGCGAGATCGCCCCGTCCGCCGCCACGACGATGTCCTCGTCGGCGAGCAGCGGCAGGACTCTGGCGACGGCCTCGGCGCGGGTCACGAGTCCGCCCCTTTCCCGATGAGCAGCACCGCGGGGCGGCGCGCCTTCTCGGCCGCGGCGACGAGCCAGCCGGCGTCGGCCGCCTCCGCGCCCGGGCGCGCCTCGGCCCACGGGATATCGAACAAGTCGAGCAGGCTCCGCGCCCGCTGCCCGAGGACCCGGTGCTCCTCGAAGTCGTTCGGGTCGCCGCGGTCCGAGACCACCATCGGCAGCGGCATGCCGTAGATCAGGTGCAGCGAGGCGAGGACCTCGAGGCAATAGCCGAGGCCCGAGTTCTGCATCACGGCGGCGGCGCGCGTGCCGCCGAGCCAGGCGCCGGCGCACGCCGCCACGGCGTGGTCCTCGCGCACGGCGGGGAGGAACGCGGACTCCGGCAGCCCGGCGCAGCCGGCGAAGAACGTCTTGAGATACGAGCACGGCACGCCCGCCACGAAGCCCACGCCCTCGGCAAGGAGGGCGTCGAGGCGGCGCGACGCGGTCACTTGCGCGCCTCGGGGACGAGGACCTCGGTGTCCGGTTCGGAGTCCGGGGTGATCTGCGGGCCGTTCTTGAGGTCCTCGCGGATGATCAGCTCGAGGAACATGTCGCGCACGCCGGCCTTGCCGCGCCGCTTGTAGATCTGAGCGACGTCGCGCGCCGAGAGCTTGATGCCGGTCATCGCCTCGAGGTACTGCGTGAACACCCGCGGGCGCGAGAGGAAGCTGACGACCAGCAGCAGCAGCAGGACACCGACCGCTGCCACCAGGTACGCCACCATCTGCGTCGAGAGTTCAATCATCCGTGACCGCCTCCTCGCCGTCCCCCACGTGCGTCGCGTCGACCTCGCCGAAGTACTCGGGCGGCACCAGCACCTCGCGCCCGCGCGAACCCTGCGACGGCCCGACGAGACCTTGCTGCTCCATCATATCGAGAAGCCGCGCCGAACGCGCATACCCGAGGCGCATCTTGCGCTGGATGTACGAGGCCGAGGCCTTGCGCGAGCCGACGACGAGGCGCGCGGCCTGGTCGTACATCGGGTCGTCCCACTCGGTCTCGCCGCCGAGCCCGGCGCCCGGCTCCGGCTCGGAGAGCACGTCGGGGTCGAACTCCGGCTTGCCGAGGCGGCGCAGGTGCTTGAGCACGGTCAGGATCTCGTCCTCGCGGACGAGACAGCCGTGCAGGCGCACCGGCCGCGACGTGCCGGCCGGCAGGTAGAGCATGTCGCCCATCCCGAGCAGGCACTCGGCGCCCTCGGTGTCGAGGATCGTCCGCGAGTCGAACCGCGTGCGCACCTTGTAGGCGATGCGGCAGGGGAAGTTGGCCTTGATCACGCCGGTGACGATGTCGACGCTCGGGCGCTGCGTCGCGAACAGCAGGTGGATGCCGACCGCGCGCGCCATCTGCGAGAGGTGGCCGATCGAGTCCTCGACCTCGCTGGCGCAGGTCATCATCAGGTCGGCGAGCTCGTCGATGATGATCACGATGAACGGCAGCGGGCGCAGCTCCACCGTGCCCGCGTTCTCCGCCGCGACCTTGCGCGCCTCGCTGTCGCCGAGCAGCGCGTTGTACTGCGTCAGGTTGCGCACCTTGCAGGCGGCGAGCAGCGCGTAGCGCTCGCGCATCTGGCGCACGGCCCAGCGCAGGGCGCGGGCCGCCTCCTTGGGGTCCGAGATGATCGGCGTCAGGAGGTGGGGGAGCTTCTCATACATCCCGAGCTCGACCTGCTTGGGGTCGATGAGGATGAAGCGCACGTCGTCCGGCGTCGCCTTGAACAGGATCGACATGATCATCGCGTTGATGCCGACGCTCTTGCCCGAGCCGGTGAAGCCGCCGATGAGGAGGTGCGGCATCCGCTGCATGTCGGCCACGAACGGCCGCCCGTGGATGTCCTTCCCGAGCGCCAGCGTGAGCGGCGAGGCCGAGTGGACGAACTTCGACGACTCGATGATCTCGCGCAGCACGATCGTCTGGCGCTCCGGGTTGGGGACCTCGATCCCCACCGTCGCCTTGCCGGGGATGCGCTCGATGCGCACCGCCTCGACCTGGAGGCCGAGGGCGAGGTCCTCCTCGAGGCGGACGACCTGGGCGTACTTGACGCCCGCCGCCGGCCGGAACTCGTAGGTCGTGATGACCGGCCCCGGCAACACGTCCTCCACCTTGCCGTCCACCCTGAACTCCTGGCACTTCGCCTCGACGTGTTCGCGCATCGCGACGAGCTGCCGCGGGTCGAGCTCCGGGGCCGGCGGGGGCAGCGCCAGCATCGTCTTCTCCGGCAGTGCCGAGATCGGCGCCTCGGGGAAGTCGAACGCCTCCTGCACCGCGACCGGCTCGACCCGGCGCGCCGGCGGGCGCGCCGGCCGCGGCGGCGGGGCGGGCCGCTCCTGGTTCACGCCGCGCGTCGCCGGCGGCGACCGCGGCGCCGCCGCCGCGCGCGGCGCGGGCGCGTCCTCGACGACCGCCACCTGACGCAGGCGGCGGATGCTGAAGCCGGCCTCGCCGAACCGCTCGCGCGCCACCAGCGGCGGCCGCGGTCCGCC
>JAKAFI010000227.1 GCA_021818005.1 Acidobacteriota bacterium
GCAGCAGCGCGCCGAAGACGGCACCGCCGCCGAGGCCCATCCCGACCGCGAGGATCCCCATGTGCTCGACCGAGGAGTAGGCGAGCAGCCGCTTGAAGTCGGGCTGCGCGACGATGAACACGGCGGCGAGCGCCATCGAGAACAGGCCGATGTCGATGAGGAGGTCCCCGGCGAAGCGCCGCTGGCCGGCGGCTGCGAGGACCTGGTAGGCGCGCACGATCCCGAGGAACGCGCAGTTGAGGAGCGCGCCGGACAGCAGTGCGGAGACCACGGACGGCGCCTCGGCGTGGGCGTCGGGCAGCCAGGTGTGGAGCGGGGCCAGCCCCATCTTCGTCCCATACCCGACCAGCAGGAGCACGAACGCGGCCTTCAGCCAGCGGACGTGGAGGCCGGGGGCGCCGGCGATGAGCTCGTTCAGGACCAGCGAGCCGGAACCGGCGGGCCCGAACGACGCCGCAAAAGCGAGGAAGAAGTTGCCGAGCAGCGCCACCGCGATCCCCACCGAACAGATCAGGAGGTACTTCCAGGTCGCCTCGAGGGAGCGATGGTGGCGGTGGAAGAAGATCAGCGGCGCACTCGCCAGCGTGGTGGCCTCGACCGCCACCCAGAGGACCCCGAGGTTCTGGCTGACGGTCACCAGGGTCATGGTGGCGAGGAAGAACAGGAGGCAGGCGGTGAACACGGCCTCGGGCCCATTGGCGAAGAGGGCGTCTTCCTCGATGTCGGGTCTGGGGGCGCGCACCTCGTGCGCGAGGTAGCCGACCGCGTAGACCGACGCGACGGCGAAGAGCACGCTGGTGACGCCGAGGACGAGCGTTCCGACCGGGTCGAGGCGGAGCCACGCGGTCGGCGCCGCGGCGGGCGTCGCCCGCCAGACCGCCGCCACCAGAGCGAGATGGGTCAGCGCCGTCGCCACCAGGAGCGCGCGGCGCAGCCGGTCGCTGCGCAGCAGCAGCGCGAGCAACCCGGCGGCCGCCGGCACGAGAAGCAACGCTGCGATCATGTGGCCTCGTCCCGCAGGCTGGTCAACCGGTCGGTGTCGATGTCGTCGAACTCCCGGCTGATCTGGTAGATCATGATGCCCATGATGAAGACCGCGGCGAAGATATCGAGCAGGATGCCGACCTCGACCGGCAGCGGCGCATCTTCGGGCAGGGCGAGGCCGAAGCAGAACACGCCGTTTTCGACGACGAGGTAGCCGACGACCTGGGTCAACGCTTTGCGCCGGCTGACGAGCAGGAACATCCCGACCAGCACGGTGAACAGCGACACCGGTACCAGCAGCGGCGACGCGACGGGGCCGGGGAGCGGCAGGCGCGACGCCAGCCAGAGCGAGGCCGCCAGCGCCGCGACGCCGACCAGGACCGAGGCGGTGAAGCCCACGTACGGCGCGATCTCGCGCCGCACGTCTGCCTCGCGCAAAGCGCGGCGCAGGAAGTGCGGAAAGACCACCGCCTTAACCACGCCGCTGCCGAGCGCGAGCAGCCAGACGCGCCAGGGCGCACCCCACCCGGCGTGCTCGGCGAGGGTGAGCAGCGACAGCAGCGCCCCCTGCGCCGCGACCTGCCGCACGCCGGTGTCGAGGCGGCTGGCGCCGAGCAGCACGAAGTTGACGAGCAGCAGGCCGACGAGGAGGGTGTTGATCTCGAACACGGCGGCTATCCCGAGATCAGCGCCGTGGCGAGCGCGGCGAGCACGCCGGAGGCGACCAGGAGCTGGGGGACGCGCAGCAGTCGCAGCCGCGCCATGGCCGACTCGACAACGCCCACGGCGACGCCGAGCAAGAGCATTGCCACCACGAACACGCCACCGTCGATGACGGCGGCACCGGTCCGCACCGGGACCACCACACCGACCACGAGGGCGCCCAGCACCCACATCTTGAGCCAGGACGCGGCTTCGATGAGCGCCAGGTCGGGGCCGGCATGGTCGAGCACCATCACCTCGTGGATCATCGTCAGCTCGAGGTGGGTCGTCGGGTCGTCGACCGGGACGCGGGAGTTCTCGGCGAGAAAGACGATGAAGAGCGCCGCCGCGACCAGGGCCAGGACCGCCGCGTGGGAGCGCCAGGCGGCGAAGGAGAGGGCGCCCAGGCTCGCCGAGAGCGAGAGGTCGCCGGCGTTCCGGGCCAGGGCGAGAAAGCAGAGCACGAGCCCTGGCTCGGCCAGCGCGGAGAACTGGGCCTCCCGGCTGGCCCCCATCCCCTCGAACGCCGACCCGGTGTCGAGCGCCGCGATGATGGTGACGAAGCGCGCCAGGGCGAGGAGGTAGGCGAGCAGGAGGAAATCGCCGGGGAAGGCGAGCGGCGCCGGCGCCCCGCCCATCGGAACGAGCGCCAGCGCGACGGCCACGGCACCGACGGTGACGACCGGGCCCGCGCGGAAGACCCAACTCGTGGTCGTGGAGTACACGGTGCCCTTGCGCAACAGCTTGGCGAGGTCGAAGTACCCCTGCAGCAGCGGGGCGCCTTCCCGTCCCGCGAAGAACGCCTTGGTCTTGCCGATCACGCCGCCGAGCAGGGGCGCCAGCGCGACCGCGAGGACGTAGCGCACGAACGGGGCCCAGCTCACGCCTACCTCACCTTCCACAGCAGGAGGATGAGCAGCGTGGCGACGAGGTAGAGCAGATAGAGCTGGATGCGGCCTTGCTGCACCCAGCGCAGCCGGCCGAACAGCGCCGCGGCGCCGGCAAACAGCGGCCGGTAGAGGCGGCGGTCCGCCGGGTCCGGCGTCGCGGAAGCGAACGACGCCCGCGCCGGGAACGGGCCCGACGGGAGCGTGCCGGACGCGGCGGTGCCCAGCACCGGCCGGAACAGGTCCACCAGCGGCTGGGCGAACGAGGACGCCGTGTACTGCATCCGCGCCGTGGGCGCGGCGTAGCCGCAGCCCCACGTCGGCGCCGTCCCGACCGTTCGCCCGCGCAGCAGCAGACGGCGGGCGAGGACGGCCACGGCGACGGCGGCGAGGAGCGCGAGCGAGGCCAGCGACACCCGGGTCAGGGCGGCCCGGAGCGTCTCGATCTGCGGGCCCGGCGCCGGCAAGCCGAACGCCGTCGCGAGGAGGCCGAGCACGGGCGCGATGGAGGCGAGCACCCACGGGGCGCCGAACCCTATGGCGGCGCACGCGACGGCGAGGGCGGCCATCGGCATCCGCATCGCGACGGCGACCTCGCCCGCGCTGGCGGCGCGCCGGCTACGAGCCTCGCCGAGGAAGACCGCGCCGAACGCCTTGGTGAAGCAGGCCACGGCGAGCCCGCCGATCAGGGCCAGCGCGGCGCCGGCAGCGGCGGCGGCGGCGAGCACGGCACCGCGACCGGTGAGGGCGGCCGCGAACGCGCCGGTGTAGATGAGGAACTCGCTCACGAAGCCGTTGAGGGGTGGCAGTCCCGAGATCGCCGCGGACCCGATCAGGAACGTGGCAGCGGTCCACGGCATGCGCTTGCCGAGCCCGCCGAGGTGGTCGAGGTCGCGGGTCCCGGCCGCGTGCGCCACCGCCCCGGCCCCGAGGAAGAGGAGGCCCTTGAACAGCGCGTGGTTGAGCACGTGGAGGAGCGCCCCGGCGAAGCCCGCCAGGGCGACCAGCGGCATCCCGGCGTGGACGCCTAGCAGGCCAACTCCGAGGCCGAGCGTGATGATGCCGATGTTCTCGACGCTGTGGTAGGCGAGCAACCGCTTGAGGTCGTGCTGCGCCAGGGCGAAGAGGACGCCGCCCACCCCGGAGACGATACCGAGGCCGACCAGCAGCCACCCCCACCACGCCGGCGGGGAGGGGAGCAGCAACAGGACGCGGACGAGCCCGTAGATTCCCGTCTTGATCATGACGCCGGACATCAAGGCCGAGACGTGGGACGGCGCCGCCGGGTGCGCCTCCGGCAGCCAGACGTGGAACGGGACGAGGCCGGCCTTGGTGCCGAAGCCGACGACGGCGAGGCAGAAGAGGAGGCCCGCCAGCGCTGGCGGCACGGCGCCCGGCCGCATCGCGTCGAACTCGAGCGACCCGGTGGCCCGCCCCATGAGGAGGAACATGGCCAACAGGAACGCCGTGCCCAGGTGCGTCGCGACCAGGTACGTCCAGCCCGCCTCGCGGACCTCGTCACGGTGGTGCTCGAACGTCACCAGGAAGTACGCGGCGACCGACATCACTTCCCACGCGACGAGGAACAGCACGCCGTTGCGGGCGGCAAGGACCACCGCGATGCCGGCGATGAGCAGGCTGGTGAAGAACCAGACGCCACCAATCGACCGCCCGTCGTGCTCTTCCTCGAGGTAGCGGCCGCCGTAGATCGCCGCGAGCGGCGCGAGCACGAACAGCGCCACGAGGAAGAGCGCCGAGAGGGGGTCGATCGCGAGCGAGAACGACCCGTAGGGGACCGGCCACGAGACGTGCATCGCAGGGGTCGTGCCGCCGGCCAGGGCGCGACCCGCCGCGACGAGACCGCAGAGGCTTCCCGCCACGATCCCCGCGACGGCGGCGCGCGAACGCCAGCGGCGACCCACGAGGACCGAGGCCAATCCACCCGATACGATCAGGCCGAGCCCGGCCAGGAACGCGCCCAATCAGGCCCCCGCGGCCGGCGCGGCGCCGGCGTGCGCGGCGACCTCACGGTCGATGCGCGCGGCCGCCGCCAGAATCTCGTCCCGCCCGGCCACACGTGTGACCAGCCCGCGGAACGCCTCGTCGCGCAGTGCGTACGCGACGCGCGAGAGCAGCTGCAGGTGAGCGCGAGCCGTCGGCGACACCAGCGTGAAGAGTGCGTGCACCGGACGGCCGTCGAGGGCGGCGAAGTCCACCGGCCGCTCGAGGAAGCAGAGCGCCACCGAGGGACGGGAGATGTGGAGGACGATCGGGCTGCGTGGGTGGGGGATGGCGATACCGTCGCCGATCCCGGTGGACTGCAGCGCCTCGCGCGCCAGCAGCACCTGCAGGAGGAAGCCGCGGTCCACCTCCTCCGGAAGTCGCATCAACTCGACGACGGCGGCGAGGACCGTACGGGTGCCCTCGCCCCCGACGCGGTAGTGGATGCCGCCGTCGCGCAGCGCCTGCTCGAGCGCGGGCGCCGGCGTCGCGGCGCTCTCCGGCTCGGCGAACAGCTCCGGCGAGACCTGGGCCTTGTTGGCGCTGGCCCACTCGAGGAGCTCGGCGCGGTTGAAGCGCAGCTGCTCGTTGACGCGATAGG
>JAKAFI010000228.1 GCA_021818005.1 Acidobacteriota bacterium
GGGTCGTGGGCCACTGCCTGCGCGAAGTACTCCCGCGCCTCACCCGCCTGGCCGGCGTTGGCGAGCCCCGCCGCCTTCCCCAGCAAGGCGCGGGCCACCTCGCGGGGGTTGACGAGCTGCTGCGCCTGTTTCGCCGCGGCGGCCAGCGACTGATCGTAACGCCCGCGCTCGGCCGCGTCGGAGAGGACGTTGTACGCCTCCGTGATCGCCTGGAACTCCAGCTCCGCCGCCGCCCGCGCACTCCCCTGGAAGTGGTCGGGATGCCGCTCGCGTGCCAGGCGACGGAACGCGGCCCTGATCTGATCGCTGGAGGCCAACGGCTCCACCCCGAGGACCTCGTAGTACGTGCGCCGCTGGTTCATGATCGTCCCTCCGCGCTCCGCGACGCGCGATGGCTCGCTCGTTCAGCGCCGGTGCTCGAGAACTTCACGTGCCACCTTGCGGACCGTTTCCGACACGTTTCGGTCGCGGCCCAGCAGCATCAAGTCCCGCTGCGACAATCGACGGACCAATTGTAGCGCAAGGCCGGCCGGCGTCTTCGGGTTGAACACCAGGTTCCGCAGCACAGGGTAGCGGCGCAGCCACCTGGTCTTGCCGCCGATCATCCGCAACGCCTCGTCGCTGGTGCTGCGCATCCCCGCGATCTGCTCGATCTCCATCTCCGTGAGTTTCGGGCTGAGCATCACGGCGCGCACCACGAGCGAGCTGCGGTCGCGGACGAGGATGAGCCGCGACTCGCGCGTGCCCTTGAGTGCTTCCATCACGCGCTGCGACGTGTTCATGAGGGCGATCCGTGCGAACGCGTCATGGAGCTCCGCCGGAGCCGCGGGCTCGAGCTCCGCCACCTTGATCGGCTCGATCTCACCGCCCGGGAGGCGCATCCCGATCGCCCGCAGCTCGGCGAGCACGTCCTCGATCGAGGGTCCTTCCGGGACCTCCGCCACCCCGCCCTCCGCCGCCGCCCAGACGATCGCCTTCTCTAGGAACTCCTCCTCGAACTCCCGCGCCCGCCGCAGGACGTCCTGCCCGACCTGCGCGTTGGCGCGCAGGTCCTCGATGAGCTCGAGGCAGCCGAGGAGCCGCACCTGGTTGATGATGATCACGTCCTGCACCTTGACCGGCGCTTGACGCGCGAGCCAGCGCAACGTCTCGTTCGCCGTCCTCGGGTGCTGGACGGCCGCGATCCAGATCTCCTCGTCCCGGGTGCAGCGGCTGAGCAGGTCGATCTCGAGCGGCTCGATGTCGGGGAGCCGCATCACCTCCATCAGGTTCTCGCCGGTGAACGTCGCCAGCGTGGCCTGGGCCGCGCCTGCGATCTCGGGATCGCCGTCGGCCGCGAGGATCAGCACGACCCGTATGAGTTCCTCGCGCGAGACCGGCAGGAGCCCCTGGGCGGCGAACAGGCGCAGAGCGCGGGGCGCCATTCCCTGACGGATCCGGCTCAGCAGTTCGGCAACGCTCGAGATGCCGCCGGAGGCTTCCATCACGGGGTGACCGCAGGCGAAGTGTTCCCGGCCAGATGGAGCCGCGCCACCTGGCCGGGCCGCCCGGCCGGGTCGTGGACCTCGCCCATGTACGCGACGCTGGCTGCGCCGGCGTCGCCGAGCACCAGGTCGACCGCCCGGCCGGCCGCGGGGACCTGCCAGACCGCGCCGGCGGCCAACAGGCGCGAGGCCGCCGTCTCGCCCGCGACTCGCACCTCGACCCAGCACGGGCCGTGCAGCGCAGTCACGACGAGCGTCGTGGCCGCCGCCGGGACGACCGCGGTCGGGGCGGGTTGCGCCTCGGCCGGGGCCGCGGCTGCTCCGCCCGCGCTCACTTCCTGCTCGGGCGGTGGCAGCGCGGCCGGCGTCGGCGCGGCACCCGGACCGGACCGACTCGGCTCGCCCGGACTGGCCGATTCTGGCGCCGCGCTCACGGCGCCCGCGGGCTCCCGCCGCGACTCCACGAGGAAGACCGCGGCGCCGGCGACGGCAACCACGGCCAGCCCGATCGCCCACGGCCCGATCCGCCGACTCCTGGCCCGAATCGGGATGCCCACCGGCAACGGTTGGCTCGAGTCGGCGAACTGCCGCCACGCCGCATCGAACCGTTCCATCCACTCCTCCGGCGGCGCAGCGATCATCTCGACATACTGACGGACGAACATGCGCGCGAAGGTGCGGTTTGGCAGGCGGCCGAACTCGCCATCCTCGATCGCCGTCAGAAGGCGGACGCTGATCTTGGTCCGGGCGGAGATCGCGTCCAGTGACGATCCGCCGGTCTCGCGGGCGCGCTTCAGCGCCTCCCCGAACTCCCGCGGCGTGGCCTTGGTCGTCGGCGTCATTGCGGAGCAGTTTAGAGCTTGCCCGACGAAGTTCAAGTGCCTTCCGGGCGCTCGCCGCGACGGCGGTGGTCTGCGCGTTCGCCGCGGCGCCGCTCCTCGGCGAGCGCGCAGGCGGCATCACGCAGGGCTGCGGGGACCGTTCTCGAGGCGGCGAGCGCCTGCAGCTGCGTGATCGGCAGAGTCGGGAGCAAACCGAGAGCGACCCCGAGCGGGACCGCGCCGGCTCGCACCGCGGCGCCCGCGACCTCGGGCCTTCGGCCCCACACCGGGTGGCGCAGCAACACGAGAGCGCACGCCGGATCGGGGTTCGAGGCGAGCAACCGCAGCGCCTCCGTCTCGGTAAACTGCGGGTTGTCGAGCAGCGCCGCAACGCAACGCGGATCGCCGCCGGCCAACAGCGGCGCCATGACGGCGCGCGGCGCGATCCGGGCGAGCGCGGTTCGCTCCCCCAGTGTCAGGCTGGCGACGCGCTCGAGCAGCTTTCTTTCGCTCTGTCGGCGCACGGCCGGTCCCGTCCTGGGGTCGCGCGCCACTTCGACAAGGTCGTGCCACCCGAGCCGCGGTAGGACGTTCCAGGCGAACTGCTGCGGGCATCTGGGGTGCCTTGCGGCGAGTTGCAGCACCCGAGTCGAGGTCGGAACGCGCGCGCCGGCGGCCAGCCTCTCGACGACCTCGCCCGGGCACGAAGGCCGCTGCAGCACGCGCTCCAGCTGTCCCTCGCCTGGCTCCTCGCCGTCGTCGAGCATGCGCAGGATCGCCGCGGTCTCGTCGTCCGGGATGGCCGGCACGCGAGCATGGTAACGCACGGCCTCTTTGCTAGACTGAAGCAAAGCCCCGACGCGGCGGAGCCGAAGGCCGACGTCGAAACGGAGAGATTACGTACGGATCACGCGCCCATCGCGGCAGTCGCCAGGCCCGCGTTTCGCACGGGCGGCAAGTCCTCGCGGCGGGGTTCCTGCTACCGGTTGCGCTCGGCCTCGCCGGGTGCCGCGACGCGAGCCAGCGGCGGGCCCAACTCGTCCTCGGCACCTATTGGACCGGAACGTCGTCGCAGGCGCTGCAACGTGAGCTCGTCCGCATCGCCCACGACCTCGGCCCGGTGAACATCGAGGTGCGGACGTTCACTAGGACGGCTCTCCTCGACCATCTCGACCGCACCCAGCCCGGCCAGGGGCGCGAGGCGCTCGACCTGGCGATCGTTCCCCACGACTGGCTCGGCCGGCTCGTGCAACGCGACACGATCGGCGAGTTGCCGACGGAGCGGGCGCTGGTCTTGCGGCAACGCGTCGTGGCGCAGGCGATGGCCGCCGTGACCGAACGCGGGCGCGTCTTCGGGTACCCGCTCAGCGCGCAGGTCCTGGCGCTCGTCTACGATCCGGCGCTTTTCGGCCACCCCCCGCGTTCGATCGCTGAGATCCTGGCGACCCACCTGCCGCCCGGTGTGCTCCCGCTCGCGCTCGACCTCCGCACTCCGGACGCTCTGGCGCCGCTGGTCGGCTCGCTGCAGGGCACGCTCGCCGCCGCCAACGGGGACCTGCTCTGGCATCTTCCGGCGCTCGCCGAAGTCCTGCGCCGACTGGCGCCAGCGTGGGACAGCCCGTCCGGCTGGCGGGCGTGTCGCGGGAGCGACCTCGAGTCCCTGCAACTTCAACTCTTTGCCGACGGTCGGCTGGCCAGCTTCGTCACCGGGCCCTGGCTGCTCGAGGCGCTGGAGAGCTGCGGGCGCCCGTTCGCCGTGATGCCGATTCCGCCGCTGGCGGACTCCGCTGCGCCGTCGCGCGCGCTGGTGGGTTACGAGTGCGTCGTCGTGACCCGCGAGTCCCGCTGGGGCGACCTCGCCCTCCAGGTCGGCGAGCGCCTTCTCGACGCGCGCGCCAACGAGAGGCTCAACCGCACCACGAGGCGGCTCCCGGTGCTCCTGCGCGCGTACGAATCGAAACAAGCCGGCGGGCCGGGCAGCTTTGGCTTCCTCCGCGCTCTGGAGCAGGGCCAGTTCGTGCCGTCGACGGAGCTCTGG
The DNA here is from genome assembly GCA_021818005.1 of Acidobacteriota bacterium. Classification (GTDB taxonomy): domain Bacteria; phylum Acidobacteriota; class Thermoanaerobaculia; order Thermoanaerobaculales; family Thermoanaerobaculaceae; genus RBG-13-68-16. The sequence continues at coordinate 4,344 of JAKAFI010000228.1, forward strand.
AACCAGGGGTTCCGTGAGGCCGAGCAGCAGCTCGATCGCTTCGCCAGTCCCGGCCACCCGCCGGCCGTCGGCGAGATCGCCGCCGTGCTCGCCGGGGGACCTCGGTGAAGCTGCGCTGGCAACTGGTGCTGTCGCACCTCGTCTCGATCGTCACGGCCACCGTGCTGATCGGGGCGTTCCACCTCTTCTTGCTCCTGCGAACGACGAGGTCTCTCGAGCAGCAGAGCCTCGACGCCAGCCTGGCGACGGCCGGCCACGAGTTCACCCAACGGGTCAACGAGCTCGGGGACGACCGCGACGCGCTCGCGGCGTTCATCGGGTCGACCCCCCTGACTGGTGGTATCGAGCAGCTCGGGCAGCTGCACGATCTCCTAGCGCTCTATCGGGTCGAGCGTGTTGAGGTCTTCGGCGGCCTGCAGCTGGAGGCGGAGGCCTACCGCTGGCAGCGCGGGATCGGGAGCAGCCTGAGGACCACGTGGTTCCCCCGCAACCCGAGCATCGCGGCGCAGATCGCGGCCGGCCACAACGCGACGTGGGTGCACCGTGGGCCCGACGGGCAAGCGGCGCTGAAGCTGGCGAGGCAGTTGCCTGCAGCGAACGACGGGGTACACCGCTGGCTGGTCGTGACCGAGCCGCTCGACGCCACGTTGCTGTCGTCGATCGTCCCGGCCCAGACGTTCGCGGCGCTCGAGGCGGGGGGGCAAACCCTGGCGGTGTGGCCCGAGCCCGCCGAGGGCGCGCAGCCCAGCCTCGCCGAACTCGCGGCGTACCTGCCGCGGGGAACGCTCTCGTTCCTGTTCAAGCCGATCGTGGCGAGCCGGC
>JAKAFI010000229.1 GCA_021818005.1 Acidobacteriota bacterium
GCTCCTTGTGACGCGGGTTCGTCTGGCGCTGCTCGATCGGCTCAAGGAGGACGGCCTGCGCATCTCGATCGCGACCCACGACGGCGCCGTCGAGCTTTCCGGAGCGGTCAAGGAGCCCGCCAGCGTGGAGCTCGCGGCCCGGGCCGCCGCCTCGGTCAACGGCGTGAGGTCGGTCCGCAGCGACGTCAGGCTGGCCGACGGGACGAACGCGCCGGAGCCCCAGGTGGCGCGCGTCGTCGGCAGCGTGGAGCGCACCCTCGGCGACGCGGTGCTCGAAGCCCGGGTCAAGGCCAGGCTGCTCGAGCATCTCGGCAAGGTCGCATTCACGATCGACGTCGACGTGGCCGGCGGCGCGGTGAGCCTCTCGGGCACCGTGCCGGACGCGGCCCGCGAGCGGCTGGCCGTGAGCATCGTCAAGGGCACGTCGGGCGTGAAGGAAGTCCGCGATCGGCTGCAGGTGCGGCCGCAGCGGTGAACAGCGGCGGGAAGAGGGTAGAGGGAAGAGGGAAGAAGGAAGACGGAGCATCGTTCTCCCTCTCCCTTCTTCCTTTTCCCTTCTCCCTTCTATCTTCAACCTTCCTGTTCCTTCCCCTATTCAACTTCGGGCGCCGGGCGTAGAATTCGAAGTGTAGCCAGGGACCACAGGGCAGGGAGGATCCCCCCATGGACGTCAACCTCGAGCCAGATTTCCTGCGCGTCACCGAACGCGCCGCCATCGCCGCCGCGCGCACGATGGGCTACGGCGATCGCAAGCACTCGGACCGGATCGCCGTCGAGGCGATGCGCCACGAGATGGACACCCTGGCGATCAACGGCAAGATCGTGATCGGCGAGGGGGAGCGCGACAAGGCCCCGATGCTCTACGTCGGCGAGAAGGTCGGCGCCGACAAGGACGGCGCCCTCGGCTACCCCGAGATCGACATCGCGGTGGATCCCCTCGAGGGGACCAACCTGTGCGCGACGGGGTCGAACAACGCGATCGCGGTGCTGGCGGCGGCGAGCAAGGGCGGACTCCTGTACGCGCCCGACATCTACATGCAGAAGATCGTCGTCGGGCCCACGGCGCGCGGCTGCATCGACATCGACGCCCCGGTCAAGGACAACCTGGCGAACATCGCCAAGGCGTTCGAGCGCGACGTCGAGGACCTCACCGTCGTCGTGCTCGACCGCGCGCGGCACGAGCAGCTGATCGCCGAGATCCGCGCCGCCGGCGCCAGGGTCAAGCTGATCTCGGACGGCGATCTCTCCGGGGGGATGTCGACCGCCATCCGCGGCACCGGGATCCACGCCTTGATGGGGATCGGCGGCGCGCCCGAGGGCGTGATCACCGCCGCCGCGATCCGTTGCCTGCACGGCGAGATGCACGGGCGCCTGGTGGTGCTCGAGGACTGGCACCGGCAGCGCCTCGACGAGATCGGGATCCGCGACTACGACCACGTGTACACGGAAAGGGAGCTGGCGTCCGCGGACGACGCGTTGTTCGTCGCGTCCGGAGTGACCAAGGGCGACCTGCTCGAAGGGGTGCGCCTGTTCGGAGGCGGCGTGCGGGTGTCCTCGGTGATCATGTCGCTCGCCACCCGCACCGTGCGGTTCATCGACTCCGTCTACATGGAAGAGGACGGCATCCTCGAGGTGATGCGCTGAGTCGAGCCCTCGCGGGGCGGTGCGTCGCCGCCGAGTCGTCCGAGGCGGCACCGCGGGGTTAGAATGCCGCGGCGTCCGGCGGCAGGGCGGCCGGGGCGCGAAAGGAAGGTGTCACGTGTCGAGCCCACTGGACAAACTTGAGCCGCGCCTCGTCTGGAAGCACTTCGATGCCATCCGTCAGGTACCGCGCCCGTCCAAACACGAGGAGCGGATCGCCGAGCACGTCGTCGCCTGGGGGAAGTCGCTCGGTCTCGCGACCGGGCGTGACGCCACCGGCAACGTCCTGGTCAAGGTGCCGGCGACGCCGGGACACGAGAAAGCGCCGGTGATCGTGTTGCAGGGCCACCTCGACATGGTCCCCGAGAAGAACTCCGACGTGACGTTCGATTTCGAGAAGGACGCGATCCAGGTGCGGGTCGTGGGCGACTACGTCTACGCGACCGGCACCACGCTGGGCGCCGACAACGGCATCGGTGTCGCCACGGCGATGGCGGTGGCCGAGGACCCCGCCGTCGTGCACGGGCCGCTCGAGCTGCTGTTCACCGTCGACGAGGAGACCGGTCTGACCGGCGCGACGCAGCTCGACCCCGGGTTGCTGGCCGGGCGCACCTTGATCAACCTCGACACCGAGGAGGACGCGGCGCTCTACATCGGGTGCGCGGGCGGCGCGGACACCCACGCGGCGTTCACGGTCACCCGCGAGGACGCGCTGGCGCAGACGGTGCCCGTGCGCATCTCGGTGCGCGGCTTGCGCGGCGGCCACTCCGGCGTGGACATCCACGAGAACCGCGGCAACGCGCTCAAGTTCCTCGTTCGCACCCTGGCCGCGGTGCGCCGGGCCGGGATCGAGTTCGGGATCGTGTCGATCGCGGGCGGCAGCAAGCACAACGCGATCCCGCGCGAGGCGGACGCGGTGGTGCGGGTCGCCGCCTCGAGCGAGGGGGCGCTGCGGGCGACGGTCAACGAGGCCGCCCGGGTACTGAAGGAAGAGTTCGGCGAGATCGACCCGGGCCAGCGCCTCGAGTGCGCCACTCTCGCGGAGCTGCCCGAGAACCGCAAGGTGTTCATCAGGTTCGACAACGAACGACTCCTCGACGCCCTGCTCGCATGCCCGCACGGGGTGCTGGCGATGAGCCGCGCGGTGCCCGGGCTGGTGGAGACCTCGAACAACCTCGCCGTCGTCACCACGGAAGGGAACGCGGTCAGCGTCGTGACCTCCAGCCGCTCGTCCGTGATGCCGTCGCTGGCGGCCACGACCGAACAGGTCGGGGCCGCGTTCCGGCTCGGCGGCGCCGAGGTCGAGCACCTCGAGGGCTACCCCGGGTGGAAGCCGAACCCGAGCTCGATCGTGCTCAACCGCGCCCTCGCGGTGTACGAGCGTGAGTTCGGAGCCAAGCCGGCGGTGAAAGCGATCCACGCGGGCCTCGAGTGCGGGCTGATCGGAGAGAAGTACCCGGGGATGGACATGGTTTCGATGGGGCCGCAGATCGAATCGCCGCACTCCCCCGACGAGCGCGTGCAGATCTCGACGGTCGGCCGGTTCTACCGGCTGCTCTCCGAGACGCTCAAGGAACTGGCGTAGCGCCTCGCTCGCCCACGGCACCGGCCCCCGGGAGCACCGCGCCCCGGGGGCCGTCGCGTCCTGTCCGGCTTCAGACCGCCAGCTCGCCGCGCAGCACGGTGACCGCGCGTCCGCCCAGGAACACGCGATCGCCGGCGAGGCGGACCCGCAGCTCGCCGCCACGCGCCGACGCCTGGTAGGCGGAGAGCTCGGTCTTGCCGAGCCGGCCCGCCCAGAACGGGCCGAGGCAGCAGTGCGCCGAGCCGGTCACCGGGTCCTCGTCCACACCGACGGCGGGGGCGAAGAAGCGCGAGACGAAGTCGTAGCCCGGTGTGCTCGCGGGGGCGGTGACGATCACCCCGCGGACCGTCACGCCGCGCAACAGCGCGAAGTCGGGCTTGACCGCGCGAACGGCCGCCTCGCTGTCGAGCAGGAGCAGGTAGTCGAAAACGTTGCGCCCGATGTAGGTGGGCGTCACGCCGAGCGCTTCGAGCAGGGTGTGCGGCGGTTCGGCCTGCATCTCGGGCTTGGCGGGAAAGTCGAGCTCGATGAGGTCGCCGCGGCGCGACGCCCGCAGCTCGCCGCTGGCCGTCGCGAAGCGGGCGGTCTCGCCGGGCGCCAGGAGGCCCTCCTGCCACAGCACGTGCGCGGCGGCGAGCGTCGCGTGCCCGCACAGCGCGACCTCGACCGCGGGCGTGAACCAGCGCAGGTTGAACCCGGAGCCGTCGCGCAGCAGGAACGCGGTCTCGGAGAGGTTCATCTCGCGCGCCACCGCCTGCATCCACCGCTCCTCGCGGGCCTCGCTGAGGAGGCAAACGCCGGCCGGGTTGCCGGCGAACGGCGCGGCCGTGAACGAGTCAACCTTGAACGCCCGGACGCCCATGGTCACCTCACCCGTCGCGGACGGTCCCGCCGTCCGCTCGACGCCCTAGCTCGTGGCGGCGCCAGCGTAACAGCACGCCGCGCCCTCGTTGCGGCCGAGGAAATCGCGCAGCACGGCGCCGAGCCGCCGCACCCCCTCGTCGATGCGCTCCGGCGGCATGATCGAGAAGTTGAGCCGCATCGTGTTCTCGTGCCCGCCGTTGGGGAAGAACGAGCCGCCGGGCACGAACGCGACGTCGTGCTCGATGCAGGCGACGAGCAGCTCGCGCGCGTCGACCCCCTCGGGGAGCTCGACCCAGAGGAAGAGCCCTCCGGCCGGCCTGGTGAAGCGGACCCCGGCCGGCATCTCGCGCTCCAGCGCCCGGATCATCGCCGCGCGGCGCGCGCCGTAGATCGTCCGCGCCCGCTTGACGTTGGCGCCGAGGTCGTAGTCCTGGAGGTAACGCGCGACCTGCATCTGCGCCAGCGTGGCGGTCTGCAGGTCGGCGCCCTGCTTCGCGAGGACGTACTTCTCCAACAGCGGGCGGGCCGCCGAGGCCCAGCCGATGCGCATGCCCGGGCAGAACACCTTGGAGAACGTCCCGAGGAACACGACGAGCCCGTCCGTGTCGAGCGACTTCACCGAGGGCACGGGCGCGCCTTCGTACCGGATCTCGGCGTACGGCGAGTCCTCGACGACCGGGACCTGCCGGCGGCGCGCGGCGGCGAGGAGCGCCTGCCGCCTGGGGAGCGACCACGTCCGGCCGGTGGGGTTCTGGAACTCGGGGATCACGTAGATGAAGGCGGCCCGCGGCTCGCGCTCGAGGATCGTCTCGAGCGCCTCGGGGATCATGCCGTCGTCGTCGGTCGGCACGTCGACGAAGCGCGGCCGATAGGCGCGCAGCGCGTTGATCGCGCCCAGGTAGGTGGGGCTCTCGCACAGCACGACGTCGCCCTCGTCGAGGAAGATCTTTCCGGTGAGGTCGAGGCCCTGCTGCGACCCGCTGGTGACGAGCACATCGTCGGCGGCCACGGTCGTGCCCAGCGTCTCGTTCATGTGGGCCGCGATCCATCGC
>JAKAFI010000012.1 GCA_021818005.1 Acidobacteriota bacterium
CGGGCGCTGTCGCGCGAGTTCCTCGCCGCGGCGCGCGAGGCGGCGACGGCGGCCGGCGCGCTGCTGATCTTCGACGAGGTGCAGTGCGGGATGGGGCGGACGGGGCATCCGTTCGCGGCGCAGGCGCACGGCATTCTCCCCGACGTGCTCACCACCGCAAAGGGGCTCGCCGGCGGCTTCCCCGCCGGGGCCGTCCTCGTCGGGGAGGGGCTGGCGGCCGGGATCCGCAAGGGCGCTCTCGGCACCACGTTCGGCGGCGGGCCGCTGGCGATGGCGCTGGTCGAGGCCGTGATCGCGACGATCGAGCGCGACGGCCTGCTCGCGCGCGTCCGCCGCCTGTCGGCGCGGCTGGCGAGCGAGTGCGTGACCGGCCCGGTCACGGCGGTGCAGGGGATGGGGTTCCTCCTCGGCCTGCGCACCGCCCCTCCCGCCAAGGAGGTGCTCGCGCGGCTGCGCGAGCGGCGGATCCTCGCCGGCGGCAGCGCCGATGCGCACGTGGTCCGCCTGCTGCCGCCGCTGATCCTGGAGGACGCGCACGTCGACGAGCTGGTGGCGGCGCTCAAGGAGATGAACGGATGAAGAGCTTCCTCGACCTCGACGACCTCTCCGCCGACCGCCTCGAGGCGGTGCTCGCGCGCGCCGGCGAGCTGGAGCGCCGGCCGCTCTCCGACGCGCTGCGCGGGCGCATCGTGGCGCTCCTGTTCATGAACCCGTCGCTGCGCACGCTGGCCTCGATGCAGGCCGGCGTCGCCCAGCTCGGCGGCACCTCGTTCGTGATCGCGCCCGGCCAGGGCTCGTGGCAGCTCGAGACCCGCGACGGCGTCGTGATGGACGGCGACGCGGCCGAGCACGTGCGCGAGGCGATCCCGGTGCTGGCGCAGTACGCGGACGCGCTCGCGGTGCGCTGCTTCGCGCGCGGCAAGGAGCTCGGCGAGGACCTCGGCGACGGCGTGATCCGCGCGATGGCGGCGCTCTCGCCGGTGCCGTTCGTCAACCTGGAGTCGGCCGCGTCGCACCCTTGCCAGGTGCTGGCCGACTGGAAAACGCTCGACGACCTCGAGATCCCGCGCCACGGCGGCCGCTTCGTGCTGTCGTGGGTGTGGCACCCGCGGCCGCTGCCGTACGCGGTGCCGGCCTCGGCGCTGGCGATGGCCGCGCGCCGTGGGATGCAGGTGACGGTCCTGCGGCCGGAGGGGTACGGGCTGCCCGAGCCGGTGATGGCGCGCGCCCGCGCCTGGGCCGCGCGCAGCGGCGGCAGCGTCACCGAGAGCTCCGACCGCGAGGCCGCGATGACCGGCGCCCACGTCGTCTACGCCAAGTCGTGGGCGGCGCCGGCGTTCTACGGCCGCCCGGCCGAGGAGGCGCCGCTGCGCGCCGGCTTGCGGGAGTGGTGCGTGTCGGAGGCGTGGTACCGGCCCGCGGCGCCCGGGGCCCGCTTCATGCACTGCCTGCCGGTGCGCCGCAACGTGAAGGTGACCGACGAGGTGCTCGATGGGCCGCGCAGCGTCGTCGTGCGCCAGGCCGGCAACCGGCTGCACGCGCAGAAGGCGCTGCTGCTCGAGATGCTGGCCGGGGGGGGAGCATGACCGGACCGTTCGACCGCGAGGCCGCGATGGCGGGCCTGACCCGCGCGCTGCCGTACATCCGGCTGTACAAGGGGCGCGTGTTCGTGATCAAGCTGGGCGGCGCCGCGAGCACCGACGCCGCGGTGCTGCGGCGGCTGGCCGAACAGGTCAACGTCCTGCGCGAGGTCGGCATCCGCGTCGTGCTCGTGCACGGGGGCGGGCCGCAGTCCACCGCGCTCGCGAGCCGCCTCGGGGTCGCGACGCGCTTCGTCGGCGGCCGGCGGGTGACCTCGCCGGAGGCGCTCGAGACCGTTGTGATGACGCTCAACGGCACGGTGAGCACCGCGGTGCTCGCCGCGTGCCGCGCCGTTCACCTCCCGGCGGTCGGGGTCTCGGGCGTGGACGCCGCCCTGGTGCGGGCGGCGCGCCGGCCCCCGGTGGAGGTCGAGGACGGGGGTCAGCGCGAGGTCGTGGACTACGGCGAGGTCGGCGACATCACCGGCGTCGACGCGGCGGTGCTGCTGCGCCTGCTCGACGCCGGGTACGTCCCGGTCGTGAGCCCGCTCGCCGCGGACGACGACGGCCGCGTCCTCAACGTCAACGCCGACACCGTGGCGGCGAGCCTGGCCTGCGCCCTCGACGCCGAAAAGCTGCTCTTCCTCACCGAGACGCCGGGGATCCTCGAGGACCGCGCCGACAAGGCCTCGATGATCTCCTGCGCTGACCTCGCCCTGCTCGCCGCGATGGAGGCCCGCGGCGCCCTGGCGGGCGGCATGCTGCCCAAGGTCAACGCGGCGCGCGCGGCGCTCGCCGGCAGCGTGCGCCGGGTGCACATCGTCGGCTACCAGCCCAACCACGCCCTGCTCATGGAGGTGTTCACCAACGAGGGGGCGGGGACGCTGATCGTCCGCGACCTCGCCGAGCTGCCGGCGGCCGAGCAAGGCGAGGCCGCGCCGTGACCGACGCCGAGCTCCTCGCGCTCCACCGCGAGATGGTGGCGATCCCGTCGCCGTCGGGCGAGGAGGGGCCGCTCGCCGACTTCGTGGCCGGGTTCCTCGCGGCGCGCGGGGTCGCCGCCGAGCGGTTCGAGAACTCGGTGTTCGCGGTCGCCGGACAGGGGCCGATCGTCTGTCTCAATTCACACCTGGACACCGTGCCGGCGTCGCCCGCGTGGACCCGCCCGCCGCACCGCCCCGACGTCGAGAGCGGCCGCGTCTACGGCCTCGGCAGCAACGACGCCAAGGGCGCCGCGGCGGCGATGACGGCGGCGTTCGTGCGCCTGGCCGCGCGCGGCGAGGCGCTCGGCGTCTGCGTCGTGCTCGCGCTCGCCGCCGAGGAGGAGGTCGGCAGCAAGGGAACGGAGCGCCTCCTCCCCGAGCTGGCGCGGCGCGGGCTGCAGCCCGCCGCCGCGGTCGTCGGCGAGCCGACCGGCCTCGACGTCGCGACGGCGCAGAAGGGGCTCGTGGTGCTCGAGCTGGTCGCGACGGGGCAGGCGTGCCACGCCGCCCACGGCCGCGCGCTCGCGGCGGCCAACGCGCTGCGCACGCTCGCCCGCGACCTCGTCGCCCTCGACGCGGTGGAGCTCGGCCCCGCCCACCCCCGGCTCGGGCCGGTCACGCTCGAGCCGACGATGGCCCGCGGCGGCACGGCCCGCAACGTGATCCCCGCCGAGGCGTCGTGCGTCCTCGACGTCCGCGTCAACCCCGAGCCGGCGCCGGAGGAGATCGTGGCGCGCCTGCGCTCGGCGGTGACCGGCGAGCTGCGGGTGGCAAGCGACCGGCTGCGCCCGTACGAGATCGCCGAGGACCACCCGCTGGTGCGCGCGGCGCTGGCGGCGCGCCCGGGGGCGCGGACGTTCGCCTCGCGCGGCCTGTCGGACCTGGTGTTCTTCACCGGCATCCCGGGGATCAAGGTGGGCCCCGGCCGCAGCGAGCGCTCGCACACGCCGGACGAGTACATCCACGAGGACGAGGTGGTCGAGGGCGCCCGCTTCTACGAGCGGCTCGCGCTCGGCTGCGGCTCGTTCCTCGGCGAGGGGAGGGCCGCATGACGAGGCTGTGGGACCGCGACGAGCCGCTCGACCGGCTCGTGCTCGAGTTCACCGCCGGCGAGGACCACGCCCTCGACGACCGGCTGGTCGCCTACGATGTGCGCGCCTCGGCCGCGCACGCCGAGATGCTGGCCGCCGCCGGGTTCCTCGGCGATGCCGACCACGCCGCGCTGCAGCGCGCGCTCGCCGAGATCGGCGCCGCGCACGCGCGCGGCGAGTGGCGGGTCGCGCTCGAGGAGGAGGACGGCCACACGGCGCTGGAGAACCGCCTGACGGCGGCCGTGGGGGAGGCGGGGGCGCGCATCCACCTCGGCCGCTCGCGCAACGACCAGGTGCTCGCGGCGCTGCGGCTCTGGCTCAAGGACGAGCTGGCGGTACTCGCCGGCGCCGCGGGAGAGGTCGCGGCGGCGCTCGACGGGATCGCCGAGCGCCGCGGCGACCTCGTGATGCCGGGGTACACGCACATGCAGCGCGCGATGCCGACGACGCTCGGCGCCTGGGCCGGGGCGTACGCCGGCGAGCTGCGCGACGACGCCGAGGGGTTGCTCGCCGCGCGCCGGCGCGCCGACCGCAACCCGCTCGGCTCGGCGGCGGGGTACGGCGTGCCGGTGCTCTCGCTCGACCGCTCACGGACGACCCGCGCGCTCGGCTTCGCGGCCGCGCACGAGCCGGTCACGGCGGTGCAGCTGTCGCGCGGCAAGGCGGAGGCCGGCGCGCTGTTCGAGGCGGCGCTGCTGGCGCAGGACCTCGGGCGTCTGGCCGCCGACCTCTGCCTGTTCGCGACCGCCGAGTACGGCTTCGTCACGCTGCCGGCCGCGCTCACGACCGGCTCCTCGATGCTGCCGCAGAAGCGCAACCCCGACCTGTTCGAGCTGGTGCGCGGGCGCTCCGGCGAGGCGGCGGCGGCGCTCGTCGAGCTGCTCGCGGTCACCGCGAAGCTCCCCTCCGGCTACCACCGCGACCTGCAGCTCGGCAAGAAGCCGCTGTTCCGCGGCCTCGACTCGGTGCGGGCGAGCGCCCGCCTGCTCGCGCACGCGCTCCCGCTGGTCGAGTGGGACGAGGCGAAGATGCGCGATGCGGTCGACCCGTCGCTCCTGGCGGCGGAGCGCGCCTACCGGATGGTGCTCGAGCTCGGGCTCCCGTTCCGCGAGGCGTACCGCCGGGCCCGGGAGGAGTGAGGGTGGCACGGCGTCCGTCACGGGCGGAGCGGGCCGCACGGCGCGGAGGCGAGGCCGCGGCGCGCGAGACGGCCGCGAGCGCCGGGCGGCGATCGTCCGCGCCGGCGCGCGGGTTGGCGGGTGGGGGCCGGGCGCCGCGCCCGGAGGCGCTCGTTGTCGGTGGCCTCCGGATGGTCTACCCTCACGCGGCCATGGACCGCTCGCTGCTGCCCGCACCGCTCGCCGCGCCGCGACCGGCGTGGCTGGGGCTCGCCGACGGCACCGTGCTCGCGGGGTACGCGGCCGGCGGCGGGACGGCGTCCGGCGAGGTCGTCTTCAACACCTCGATGTTCGGCTACCAGGAGATGCTCACCGACCCGTCGTACCGCGGGCAGATCCTGGTGTTGACCACGCCGCACGTCGGCAACGTCGGGGTCAACGCCGACGACCGCGAGTCGGCGCGGGTGTGGGCCGAGGGGGTGATCGTCCCCGACCTGTCGCTGGTGCCGTCGAACTGGCGCGCGGCCGGCGGGCTGCTCGAGACGCTCGCGGCGCAGGAGGTGCCGGTGGCGTGGGGGTTCGACACCCGCGCGCTGGTGCTGCGCCTGCGCGAGAGCGGCGCCCTGCCGGGAGTGCTGGTGTGCGGGGGTGAGCCGTCGCCGGCCGAGATCGCGGCGCTGGTCGCGGGCGCGCGCGGCACTGACGGCCGCGATCTCACCCGCGAGGTCGCGTGCACCGAGCCGTACACCTGGCGCGACGGCCCCTGGCGCCCGCCCGCCGCGTCGAGCGAGGGTGCGGGTCGTCCCGGACCCCGAACCCCGAACCCCGGACCCCGTGTCGTTGTCATCGACTGCGGCGCCAAGCGCTCGATCTTCCGCGAGCTGGTCGGCGCCGGCGCCGAGGTGATCGTGATGCCGCCGGACGCGACGGCCGCCGCGGTCGCGGCGCGCGAGCCGGCCGGCGTGGTGGTCTCGAACGGGCCCGGCGACCCGGCCGCGGTCGCCGGGGTGGCGGACACGATCGCGGCGCTGTTGGGCCGCGTGCCGCTGCTCGGCATCTGTCTCGGGCACCAGCTCCTGGCGCGGGCGCTGGGCGGTGCGACGTACAAGCTCCGGTTCGGCCACCACGGCGCCAACCACCCGGTGCGCGACGCCGCCACGCTCGGCGTGTGGATCACCTCGCAGAACCACAACTACGCGGTCGACGAGGGCTCGCTGCCGGCCGGCGTGACGGTGTCGATGACCAACCTCACCGACGGCTCGGTGGAAGGGATCCGCGCCGACGGCCTCGGCGCCGAGGGGATCCAGTTCCACCCCGAGGCGGGGCCCGGGCCGCACGACGCCCTCGGCGTCTTCGCTCGCTTCCTCGCCCGCTGCCGGGACGGGGCTCGGGGCTCGGGGCTCGGGGTCCGTGACGAAGAGGATTCTCGCTTTTCCGAACCCCGAACTCCGAACCCCGAACCCCGGGGTGGGTGGGGGGCGTGATGCCGCGGCGTGACGACCTCCGCAGCGTGTGCGTCCTCGGGGCGGGACCGATCCGCATCGGCCAGGCGTGCGAGTTCGACTACTCCGGGGTGCAGGGCGTGCAGGCGCTGCGCGAGGAGGGGCTGCGCGTCGTCCTCGTCAACTCCAACCCGGCGACGATCATGACCGACCCGGAGCGCGCCGACGCGACGTACGTCGAGCCGATCACGGCCGAGGTCGTGACCACGATCCTCGAGCGCGAGCGCTGCGACGCGCTGCTGCCGACGCTCGGCGGGCAGACCGCGCTCAACGTGGCGGTCGAGCTGGCGGCGTCGGGAGCGCTCGAGCGGCTCGGCGTGCGCCTGCTCGGCGCCAGCGTCGACGCGATCCGCACCGCGGAGGACCGCGAGCGGTTCCGCGAGGCGATGCGGCGCGCCGGGCTGCCGGTGCTGCCTTCGGTGACCGTGACCTCGCTGGCGCGCGCCGGCGAGGCGGCGGAGGTCGTCGGCTTCCCCGCGATTCTGCGCCCCTCGTTCACGCTCGGCGGCACCGGCGCGGCGATGGTCTACAACCGCGACGAGTACCGCGCGGCGATCGCGACCGCGCTCGCCGCCAGCCCGGTCGGCGAGGTGCTGGTCGAGCGCTCGGTCGAGGGGTGGAAGGAGTTCGAGCTCGAGGTGATGCGCGACCGCGCCGACACCGTCGTCGTCGTGTGCTCGATCGAGAACCTCGACGCGATGGGCGTGCACACCGGCGACTCGATCACGGTGGCGCCGGCGCTGACGCTGACCGACAAGGAGTACCAGGTACTGCGCGACGCGGCCGCGACCTGCCTGCGCACGGTCGGCGTCGAGACCGGCGGCGCCAACGTGCAGTTCGCGGTGCACCCGGGCACCGGGGAGTGGGCCGTGATCGAGATGAACCCGCGGGTGTCGCGCTCGTCGGCGCTGGCGTCCAAGGCGACCGGCTTCCCGATCGCGCGCATCGCCGCCAAGCTGGCGCTCGGCTACCGCCTCGACGAGATCACCAACGCGATCACGGGCTCGACGCCGGCCTCGTTCGAGCCGGCGCTCGACTACGTCGTGGTCAAGGTCCCGCGCTTCGCGTTCGAGAAGTTCCCGGGGGCCGCCGACGCGCTCGGCACCTCGATGAAGTCGGTGGGCGAGGTGATGGCGATCGGCGCCGGATTCGAGGAGGCGCTGCTCAAGGCGGTGCGCTCGCTCGAGCTCGGGCGCGCGGGGCTCGGCGCCCCGCCGGCCGTGGCGGCGCTCGACGACGAGGCGCTCGGCTGGCGCGTCCGCGTCGCCAGCCCCGACCGCCTGTGGGCGGTGGCGGAAGCGCTGCGCCGCGGCTGGCCGACCGAGGGCGTCGCCGAGCTGTCGCGCTGGGACCCGTGGTTCGTGCGCCGCATCGCCGGCCTGGTGGTGGCCGAGCAGGCGATCGCCGAGCGCGGCGCGGACGACGCCGGGACGCTCGCCGCCGCCAAGCGGCTCGGCTTCGGCGACGCCGACCTCGCGCGGCTGACCGGCGTCGCCGAGGAGGAGGTGCGGCGACGGCGCCGCACCGCCGGGACCGTGCGCCGCTACCGCAAGGTGGACACGTGCGCCGGCGAGTTCGCCGCCGCCACCCCGTACCTGTACGGGGGCTTCGGCACGCTCGACGAGGCGCCGCCGCGGCAGCGACCGGCGGTGGTGATCCTCGGCTCCGGGCCGGTCCGGATCGGGCAGGGGATCGAGTTCGACGCCTGCTGCGTGCAGGCGATCGCCGGGCTGCGCGCCCGCGGCCGCGAGGCCGTGATGGTCAACTGCAACCCGGAAACGGTATCGACCGATTGGGACGCCGCCGACCGCCTCTACTTCGAGCCGCTCACGCTCGAGGAGGTGCTCGCGGTCGTCGAGCGCGAGCAGGCCGAGGGCGTGGTGGCGCAGTTCGGCGGCCAGACCCCGCTCAAGCTGGCCAAGGGCCTGGCGGCCGCCGGGGTGCGCGTGCTCGGCACCTCCCCGGACGCGATCGACCTCGCCGAGGACCGCGAGCGCTTCGCCGAGGTGATCCGGCGGCTCGGCCTGCGCCAGCCCGCCGGGGAGACCGTGACCACGCTCGACGAGGCGAGCGCCGCCGCCTCGCGGCTCGGCTACCCGGTGCTGGTGCGCCCGTCGTACGTGCTCGGCGGGCGCGGGATGGAGGCGGTGTACCGGGCGGCGGACCTCGCCTCGTACTGGGCGCGCGAGGTGGTGGCCGCTCCGGAGCACCCCGTGCTCATCGACCGCTTCCTCGAGCGCGCGGTCGAGATCGACGTGGACGCCCTGTGCGACGGGCGCGACGTGGTGATCTGCGGCGTCCTCGAGCACATCGAGGAGGCGGGGATCCACTCCGGCGACTCCTCCTGCGTCTTCCCCAGCGTCTCGCTGCCGCTCGAGGTCACGGCCGAGGTGCGGCGCATCGCGCGCCTGCTCGCCCGCGAACTCGGCGTGGTGGGCCTGATCAACCTGCAGCTCGCGGTGCGCGACGGTGCGGTCTACGTGCTCGAGGCGAACCCGCGCGCCTCGCGCACGGTGCCGTTCATCTCCAAGGCGACCGGCGTGGCGTGGGCGTCGCTCGCGGCCGAGGTCGCGTGCGGGGCGAGCCTCGCCGAGCTCGGCGTCGGCGACGGGATGCCGCTCGGTGTCGCGGTCAAGATGCCGGTGTTCCCGTTCGACCGCTTCCCCGGCGTCGACCCGCTGCCGGGGCCGGAGATGCGCTCCACCGGTGAGGTGATGGGGATGGCCGATAGCTTCGGCGAGGCGTACGCGAAGGCCGCGCTCGCGGCCGGGCTCGGCCTGCCGCTCGCGGGCGCGGTGTTCCTCTCGGTGGCCGACGCCGACAAGCCGCGCGCCACCGCGCTCGCCGCCCGCCTCGAGGAGCTCGGCCTGGCGCTGCTGGCGACGCAGGGGACGGCCGCCGCGCTGGGACGGGACGGCATCCGGGCGCGCGCGGTGCACAAGGTCTCCGAGGGGCGCCCGAACGTCGTCGACCTGATGGTCAACGGCGAGATCCAGCTGGTCATCAACACCGCCACCGGCGCCCGCGCGCACCGCGACGGAGTGGCGATCCGCCGCGGCGCCCTCGAGCATCGGGTGCCGTACATCGCCACCGTGGCCGGGGCGTTCGCCGCCGCCGAGGCGATCGCGGCGCTGCGCCGCGGCACGCCGGAGCCGCGCTCGCTGCAGGCGTGGGCCGCGCGCGCCGGGGCGCCCGGTCGCAACGGCCACGGCTGACCGGCCGCGCCTGGAGCGGCCCCGGCGAGCGCCCGGTTTTGCCGCAGGCGCGGTTTCGTGTACCCTGCGCGCGCCGCGGCGCCGAGGCGGCAAGGAGAACGACGATGACCGCAAAGCTCGAACACGAATGGGAGATCGAGCTCCCGGCCGCGACCGCGGAGCAGCTGCTCGCGGCGCTGACGACCCGGGACCGGCTGTACGGGCAGAGCATCACGCTCGAGCCCGAGGACGACCCGGCCAAAGCGGTCGAGGTGTGGCTGGCCTCGGTGGAGAGCCTGGAGAAGGACACGTTCCACCTCGGCATCTACGCCGAGATCTCCGGGCCGAAGGAGTTCCTCGAACCGGCGCGCGACGCGCTCGAGGACATCGTCTCGGAGCAGATCGAGGCGGCGGCGGCCGAGGCGGCCGAGGCCACGCTGGTCGAGACGCGCCCGCTCTCCGAGATCGAGTTCCGCAACGTCGAGGAGGACGACGAGCGCCCGGCGCTGGTCGTGCCCGAGTGGCTCGCGCCCGGCGAGATCGAGGTGCCGTGGGGTTTCCGCCCGTTCACGGCCAACGGCCAGGCGTGGCCCGACGACGCCACGATCGCCGCGCACGACCGCCTCGTGCTGATCCCGTTCGACGGCCGCCTGATCCTCTATGCGCTGCCGCCGATCGAAGACGACGACGAGGACGACGACTAAGTCGCCGCGGAGCCGGCCGCGACCAGCCTCTGCACCGGGATGAGAGCGGCGACGCTCAGACCATCTGGATGCCGCCGCTGACCGGGACGTAGGCGCCGGTGATGAAGCGCGCGTCGTCGGAGACGAGCGCGAGCACGGCGCCGGCGACGTCCTCCGGAAGTCCGTTGCGGCGCAGCGGGGTGTGCTGCGCGGCCGCGTCCTTGGCCGGCTGCGGCAGCCACGCGGTCGCGTCGGTGAGGGTCATCCCCGGGGCGACGACGTTGACGCGGATGCCGAGCGGGCCGAGCTCGAGCGCCAGGCTCTTGCAGAAGCCGTCGAGCGCCGACTTGGCGGCGCTGTGGGCGCTGAAGCCGGGGCCGGGGACGCGGGAGAGGCCGCTGCTGATCGCGACGATGCACCCCTGGCCGCGCGCGGCCATGCCGGGGACGACGGCGCGGCAGGAGAAGAACGCCGCCCGCAGCTCGCCGGTGAGCTTGGCCTCGAACGCCTCGAACGGGTACTCGAGGAACGGCATCACCGGAAAGCCGATCGACGCGTTGGAGACGAGCGTGTCGATTGGGCCGAGCGCCTTCTCCGTCTCGGCGACCATCGCCTGCACCTGCGCCTGGTCGCGGACGTCGGCTCGCACCGCCACGGCCGTCCCGCCGCCGGAACGGATCGCCGCGACGACGCTCTCGGCCGGCGCCGCCGACTGGAAATAGTTGACCGCCACCGCGGCGCCCTCGGACGCCAGCAGCTTCGCCGTCGCCGCGCCGATGCCGCGGCTAGCTCCCGTCACCAGAACGACTCGATCCTGCAAGCGCATGGCATCCCCCTTCGGCGGTGCGGCCCCGGCCCGACCGAGAGCCGCCCGGGCGGGATTGTCGCAGAACACGCGCCGTCGGGCCAGGCGCGCGGGCGCAGCGGGCGCGGCAGCGAACGGGCGCGGGCGGTATGACCGATAATGCTCGACGGGGACTGTGCCGAATGGGGGAAGCGCCGATGTCGCCGATCGAAGTCACCATCGCGTACACCGACGGCTGCGAGCACACGCCGCCGACCAGGGCGCTGGTCGAGCAGGTGGCGGCCGAGCTCGGTTTGTCGATTCGTCTCGAGATGGCCCACGTCACCACCGTGGACGAGGCCCGCAGGAACCGGTTGCACGGCAGCCCGACGGTGCTGGTCGCGGGCCGCGACATCGATCCCGCCATGCGGGAGCGCACCGACTACGGCTTCACGTGAAGGCTGTACGGGGCATCGGGCATGCCCTCGCGGGAACTGATCGCCGCCGCCCTGCGTGAGGCCATGGACAGCCCGCGTCGGTGATCGCGGGGTGCCTTGGCTGCGGCGTGCGGATGGTGATACCTTCCCGCCCGCATCCGAACGGCTGCAGCGGCGGGAGCGGCGCGCCTCGTTCATGCCCCGGCCGATAAGGGAGCGTTGCTGATGTGCGGGATTGCCGGGATCTTCGCCTACGACCCGCGCGCGGGTGAGGTGGACCGCGCGGAGCTGCGCGCCGTCCGCGACGCGATGCACCGGCGCGGGCCGGACGGCTCGGGCGAGTGGTTTTCTGCCGACGGTCGCGTCGGCCTCGGCCACCGGCGGCTGTCGATCATCGACCTCTCCGACGCCGCGGCGCAGCCGATGGCCTCGGCCGACGGCACCTGCGCGATCGTGTTCAACGGCGAGATCTACAACTACCGCGAGCTGCGGCGCGGACTCGAGGCGGAGGGACGCCGCTTCGCGACGTCCTCGGACACCGAGGTGCTGCTCGAGCTGTACCGCTCGCGCGGCACGGCGATGCTGCCCGAGCTGCGCGGGATGTTCGCGTTCGCTCTGTGGGACGGGACGAGCCGGCGCCTGCTGCTCGCCCGCGACCTGTACGGCGTCAAGCCGCTCTACCTCGCGGCGGCCGGGGGCGTCGTGCGGTTCGCGTCGCAGGTCAAGGCGCTGCTCGCCGGCGGGCGGGTGAGCCGGCGCCAGGACGCGGCCGGCGTGGCCGGGTTCTTCCTGCGCGGCGCGGTGCCGGAGCCGTTCACGCTGTACGAGGCGGTGCGCGCGGTGCCCGCCGGGTCGTTTCTCTGGGTGGACGAGCGCGGGGCCGGCGAGCCGGAGGCGTTCGCCTCGATCCCGGCGATCCTCGCCGACGCGGTCGAACACGCTCCGGCGTTGACGGAGGAGGAGCTGCAGGAGCGTTTCCGGCGCGCGTTCCTCGAGTCGGTGCGCTACCACCTCGTGGCCGACGTTCGGGTCGGGATGTTTCTCTCCTCGGGGCGCGACTCGACCTCGACGGTGGCGCTGGCGCGCGAGGCGGGGGCCGCCGACCTCAAGACGGTGACGCTGACGTTCGCCGAGTACCAGGGGACGCACCGCGACGAGGCGCCGCTCGCCGAGGAGGTCGCGCGGCACTACGGCACCGACCACAGCACGGTGCGGATCACGCGCGCCGACTTCACCGCGGAGTTTCCGCGCGTGCTCGAGGCGATGGACCAACCGACGACCGATGCGGTGAACTCGTACTTCGTCAGCCTGGCGGCGGCGCGCTGCGGCCTCAAGGTGGCGCTCTCGGGCACCGGCGGCGACGAGCTGCTCGGCGGCTACGGGACGTTCCGCAAGGTTCCGGCGATGGTGCGGGCGGCGCGCTGGCCGTCGCGGCTGCCGTGGCTCCCGGACGCGCTCGCGCGCGCCTACGTGGCGCTGACGCCGAAGCACAGCACCCACATCAGCCAGAAGCATGGGGCGGTCCTCAAATACGGCGGCAGCTACGCCGGCGCCTACCTGCTCAAGCGCGCCGTGTTCATGCCGTGGGACCTGCCCGAACTGATGGGGACCGAGGCGGCACGGGCGGGCCTCGAGCGCCTCGGCGTGGTCGAGCTGATCGACCGGGCGCTTCACCCCGACCCCCGGCAGCCTTTCCTGCGCATGGTGGCGCTCGAGTCGAGCCTGTACATGCGCGAGCAGCTGCTGCGCGACATCGACTGGGCGAGCATGGCGCACTCGCTCGAGGTGCGGGTGCCGCTCGTCGAGCACCAGCTGCTGCGCGCCGCCGCGCCGCTGCTCGTGCGTGCACGCGGCAACCGCAAGCGTTTCCTCGCCCGCAGCCCGTCGGGCGGGCTGCCGCCGGCGGTGTTCACGCGGCGCAAGACCGGGTTCTCGGTGCCGGTGCGCGAGTGGATGCTCGGCGGCGAGGACGGCGGCAAGGGGCGGGAGTTCGGGCGCCGCGGCTGGGCGCGCCACGTCTACGACGTCGCCTTCCGCCCCGAGGGGGGGCTGTAGCCGCAGCCGCAGTCGGGCCGGCTACTTGCCGAGCTCCTGCAGCGTGCGCAGGAACGTGATCACGTCCTCGCGCGCCAGCATGCCGACGACGCGCCTGTCGCTCACGACCGGGAGCTGGTTGACCCCGTCGCGGTCCATCTCCTGCAGCGCGGCCCACAGGCCGGTCTGGGGGCCGACGCTGCGCAGCGTGTCGATCGGCAGCATCACCTGGGCGGCTGACGTGCGCGCCCATTCGGAGCGCGGCACCTCGCGCAGCCGGTGCAGCGTCATCAGGCCGACCGTGTCGGGGCCGCGGGTGACGAGGAAGCAGCGCCGCCCGCCGCCGAGCACGTGGTCGTCGACGAGCTGCTGCAGCGTCATCTCGGCCGGGACCGCGGCGCAGCTGCGGCCCATCGCCTGGGCGACGGTGTGGCCGCCGATGAGGTCCTGGACCACCGCCTGCTGCACCTGCGAGGTGGCGGCGCTCTCGAGGAACCAGCCGATGAACGCGGTCCACAGGCCGCCGAGGTTGCCGGCGAACACCTGCCACATGCCGACGAAGATGAAGAAGAAGCCGAAGAAGCGCCCGACGTTGGCGGCGATCACCGTGGCGCGCCGCATGTTGCGGGTCGCGCCCCAGACGAAGGCGCGGAAGACGCGCCCGCCGTCGAGCGGGTACGCCGGGATCAGGTTGAACAACACGAGGACGAAATTGATGTAGGCGAGGTACTTGAACAGCCCCCATAGCGGCGGAACGCCGGCGGCGAGCGGCTTCGCGAGCCAGAAGAGGCCGGCGAGGACGAGGCTCGTGAACGGGCCGGCCACCGCGATGAGGAGCTCGGCCACGGCGGACGGCGGTTCGGCGCCGATCGTGGCCACGCCGCCGAAGATGAAGAGGTTGATGCTGCGCACCGGGATCTTGTACCGCAGCGCGACCACCGAGTGCCCGAGCTCGTGCAGGAGCACGCTGGCGAACATGAGGATCGCCGTGGCCGCGCCGGTCGCCCAGTAGAGCGCCGGTGCCCAGCGCGGGAACTCGGCCGGGAAGTAGCTGGTGGCGAACGACCAGGTGAGCAGGGCGAAGATGAGGAACCACGAGTAGTCGATGCCGATCGGGATCCCGAGCACGCGCCCGAGCGGGATGTTGTGACGGGTCAAGGATCGCCTCCTCGGGCTGGCCGTCCGGCCGCCCGGCGTGTGTTGGTGCCGGAGGAGGGGGTTGAACCCTCACGGAGCGAAGCTCCCGGAGATTTTAAGTCTCCTGCGTCTGCCATTTCGCCACTCCGGCATCGCTCCGGCCGTGGTGCGCCGGCCCGGCCCTCGCATTCGGCCGTCAAGAATGCATCAGTGCGGCGACCTCGGTGACGGCGCGCAGCGCCTCGGCCGCGGGGCCGTCCACCATCTCCACGTGTCCGCCGCGGTCGAGCACCGCCCGCGCCATGCGATCGACCAGGTGCGGCTCGCGCTGGAGGTTCCCGCCGCACACCGGGCAGCGCTCGTCGGCCGGGTCGTAGAGCATGTTGCAGGCGTGGCACACGCCGCCCTCGATCGCCGCGCCCTGCAGGTAGACGAGCTTCCACACCCGCCCCTCGTTGATCGCCTCGAGGGTGGCGGCCAGGCCCGCGACCGCGCGTCCGCCCTTGCGCACCTCCTTGAGGAGGTCGCGCACGATCTCGAGCTCCTCGGCACGCTCGATGCGGGTCTGCACCTCGCTCGCTCGCGCGAGGATATCGTCGGTGGTGGCGGTGACGGGGATCGGCAGCACCTCGACGAGACGGCCGCGCAGCCGTTTCGGCAGCGCGCGGGCCAACTCCGAGGCGACGCCGACGTTGCCGCCGATGATCAGGCGGTCCACCTCGAGCTGGTCGAGCAGGCGGGCGATCTCGGCCGCGACGGTTCGCACGTGAGCGGACACGCTCTCGTCGTGGTGGCGCTCCATCCGCGGCTGCGAGCGCAGCTTGTCGGTGGTTGGCGAGTCCGGCCTGGGCGGGACCTGGGAGATCAGGTCCCTGTGCTCCTCGATGTCGCCGAGGAAGACGGTGAGCAACCGGGCGCGCTTCTGGTCCACGAGGACGATGCCGAAACGCTCGTGCTCGTCGAGCGCCTCGAGCAGCGGGCGGAGGAACGCGCCGTGGCTCCAATAGGCGAACGACGGCAGCGCGATGCGGATGACCTTGCGGAACGTGACCCCGAGCCCGCGGTGGCGAGCCAGCACGAGCGTCTTCCCTGTTGGTTCGATCGTCTTGACGATCTCCTCGGCCTCGTCGCAGGTGAGCGTCAGCTCGTCGTCGTCGGGGTGGGCCGCCCGCAGCTGCTTGAGCATGTCCTTGAGGTGCGTCTCGAACTGGCGCTTGCGGTTGGCGGTGTTGGTCTGGTCGACGTCGAGGTACACGGTCAGCGTCTTGCCGGGGGCCTGGGAGAGCTGCTGCAGCTGCTCGATGTCACGATGTCGGATCACCGCGACCTCCCTTTCCGATACTGCGATTCAAGTATAGGTGAGCCCGCAACCCCCGCCAGCGAGGCAAGGATCACCGCGGCGCTGGCCGCCACGTTGAGCGACTCGACCGGGTCGCGCAGCGGGACCGAAACCTGCGCCTGGCACGCGGCCGCGACCTCCGGCGACACCCCCTGGCCCTCGTTGCCGAAGGCGAGCAGGAGCGGCGAGCGCGGCCGCCAGCGCGGCAGCGGCGTCCCCGTCCGCCCGGCGGTGGCCGCCACCTCGCCGCCCGCGCGCCGCACCGCCTCGGCGAGCGGGCCGAACGGCGCCTCGACCTCGACGGGGAGCAGCAGCGACTGCCCGGCCGAGCCGCGCACGGCGCGCGGCGAGAACGGGTCGGCGCACCCCGGGGAGCAGGCGACACCGGTGGCGCCGAACGCGGCGGCGCAGCGGATGACCCCGCCGACGTTGCCCGGGTCCTGCACGCGATCGAGGTAGACCACGACCCCGACCGGACGGACGCGGGCGGCCGGCGTCGCGACCACCGCGAGCACGCCCTGGGTCTGCCTCGTCGGGGCGATCTGCGCCGAGGTCGACGGATCGAGCAGGTGCGCCCGGCCGGCGGCGAACAGCGGCGCGAGCGCGGCGCTGGCGCGCAGCGCCTCGAGCCGCTCGGCGACCGTGAACAGCTCGACGATCGGGACGCCGGCGGCGGCGAGGTCGAGCGTGAGCTTGAGCCCGTCCACGACCGTGAGTTCGGGCTCCTGACGTTGGACGATGCGGCGCAGGCGGGCGACACGCGCGCTGTGTCGGCCGAGCGGCTCGGGCGCGTGCGGCTCACGCATGGCGGTCGGAGGGGACGGGGCGGTGGCTCATCGACTCAGTGTAACCGCGCCCGCGAGCCGCCCGGCACCGTTCTCCGGCGTCCCCGGGCTGGTGTAGAATCGAAACGCGCTCACCGCCGTGACACGGGGCTGACAGAGCGCGAATCCCAGTCCGACATCGCCGGGGGAGGGCAGGATGGCGAAAGTTCACGCGGCAACCGTTCTCGCGCTGTTGGCCGTGGCCGTTCCGGGCCTCTGTTTCAATGGGCCCGACCCGCGCACGCCGGCCGGGCAGTTGGCCGCATGCGGCGGCGCCGCGAACTGGCAGGCGCTGGGGTACCTCAAGTTCACCGTCAAGATCACCAGCCCGTCAGGCGTGCAGGGGCCGTACCTGTACCGCTGGGACCGCCGGGACGGGTTCCTCCGCCTCACGGCGCCGGCCGCGGGCGGGGGGAAGACGGCGATCGCAATCGACATCGCGTCCAAGACCGGAGGGGCGTGGATCGACGGCGCGCAGCTCACGGGTTCCCGGTTGGCCGACACCATGAAGTGGGCGCTGCAGCGGTTCGGCGAGGACACGTTGTGGCTGACGTTCCCGCTCGACTGGGGGATGGCGGGCGTGACGGTCAAGCCGCTCCCCGACGTCCCCGAGGCCGGCGGCGCGATGGCGCCCGCTACGGACGTGATCTCGGCGGTGGGCGACTGGAAGGTGACGCTCGACCCGGCCACGGGACGGGTCGAGCGCACGGTCCTGGCGCGCAACGGCGGCACCCTGACCGTGACCTGGAGCGACTGGCGGGCGCACGGCGGCGTCTACTTCGCTCATGAGCGCACGATCGCCGAGACCGGCGAGACGGTGGACGTCGACGTGCTGCAGGCGCTGCCGCAACCTCCGGCCGGGGACTTCTGACGCCGCGACCGCGGCCGGCGGATCGCCTTGCGGCCCCCGCCGCGGCGGTCTACGATCGCGCCGCCGTGGGACCCGACGAACTGCGCCCCGAGCTGGTGATCGACGAGGCCGGAGTGGCTCGCGTCTGCGCCGCCGCCGCCGCGGCGGGTGCGCTGGCGGTCGATACCGAGTCGGACTCGCTGCACTCCTACCACCACAAGCTCTGCCTGATCCAGCTTTCGTTCGCGGGCCGGCACGTGGTCGTCGACCCGCTCGCGTGCGGCCGCGCCGCCCTGCAACCGTTCGCGCGCCTGCTCGCGGACGAGGGCGTCGAGAAGGCCATGCACGGCGCCGACTACGACCTGCGCGTGCTCGACCGCGACCTCGGCGCCCGCGTCGTGCGGCTCGCCGACACCCAGCTCGCGGCACAGCTCCTGGGCGAGCCGCAGACCGGTCTGGCGACGCTCGTCGAGCGTGAGGTCGGGGTCGTGCTCGACAAGAAGTACCAGCGCGCCGACTGGGGCGCGCGGCCGCTGGAGCCGGAGATGCTCGCCTACGCCGCCGGCGACACCGCCTACCTCGCGGTGCTGCGGGCGCGACTGGCGGCGCGGTTGGAGGGGCTCGGCCGGGCCGCGTGGTGGGCGGAGGAGTGCAAGGCGCTGGAGGCGGTGCGCTGGGAGCCGCCGGTCCCGGACCCGCTCGCGTTCGAGCGGGTCAAGGGCGCCAAGGCCCTGGCGGGCGAGGCCCGCGACCGGATCGCGGCGCTGTGGACCTGGCGCGAGGGCGTGGCCGCGGCGGCCGACGTGCCGCCGTTCAAGGTGCTGCGCGCCGAGACGATGCTCGCGCTGGCGGCGACGCCGCCCGCCGACCTCGCTGCGCTGGGCGCGACGCCGGGGATCGGCCGGGGCACGCTCCGCCGCAGCGGCGGCGAGCTCGTGCGGGTCCTGGCCTCGGCCGCGCCGGTGCCGGCCCGGGAGAGAATCGGCCGGCCGCCGGTCGACCGCGAGAGGGAGCGCCGGGTGCGGGAGGCGCGCGACGTGCGCGACCGGGTCGCGAAGGAGCTGGGCATCGAGGGGGGCGTGCTGGCGCCGCGGGCCGGGCTCGAGCAGGTCGTCGACCGGCGGCCCGCGGTCGAGGCTGAGCTCGCCGATTGCCTCGGCCGCCGCTGGCGCGCCGCCGTGCTCGCGCCGGCGCTGCTCGCCCTCGTCGAGAGCTGGCGCGACGGAGCGCGCCGCCCGGATGCCTCTCCGGCGTGACGAGGCGCTGGTCCTGGCCCGCTACCCGTTCCGGGAGCGGGACCTGGTGGTCGTGCTGCTCGGCCGCGCCTCCGGCCAGCTGCGGGCGGTGGCGCGGCGGGCCCGCTCGCTGCGCTCGTCGCTGGCCACCGCGACGGAACCGCTGGCGCACGTTCGCGTGAGCTTCTTCGAGCGCGCCGGGTCGGAGCTGGCGACGCTCGACGAGGCGGTGATGGTCCGCTCGGCGTTCGACCTGGCGGCGCGCCCCGCGGCGTGGGCCGCGGGACAGGTCGTGGCGGAGCTGGCGCTCGTCTACTGCCCGCCGGGCCAGCGCGCCGAGCCGGCGTTTCGGCTGGTCGAGCGCTGCGTGTCGTGCCTGCTCGGCGGCCACGACCCGGCGGCGGTCGCGTGGTACGCGGAGCTGTGGTTCCTGCGCCTGGGGGGGGTGTTCCCCGAGATCGACCGGTGCGGCGCCTGCGGCGCGGAGCTGGCGGCCGGGGCGAGGCTGTTCGACCCCGCCGAGAAGCGGTTCACCTGCGCCGCGCACCGCCCGGCCGCGGCCGTACGGCTGTCGGCGGCGGGGGTCGACTGGGTTCGCGCGGCCTCGCGCCGCCCGCTCGAACGGGTCGGCCACGCCCCGCCCGAGGACGTCAGCGGCTGGCTGGTGGCGCTGCGCGAGGGGTTCACCGAGCGGCCGATCCGGTCGTGGAGCTATCTGACCCGGTTGCTTGGCGAGGGCGCAGCGGCCGCGCGGGACGAGAGCACGGCGGGCGCTACGCCGGCACCGCCTTGTGACCGTACGCGATGACGCCGGCCTCGCCGTCCTCCTGGATGCGGCGGAACTCGAGCCGCACCGGCATGCCGATCCGGATCGCCGCCGGGTCGACGTCGGCGATCTGACAGGTCACGCGCGCGCCGCCGGTCAGCTCGACGATCGCGAGCGCGTACGGGACCTCGTGCTTGTGGCTCGACGGCCCGACGTGGATCACCGACCAGGTCAGGACCTGGCCCTCGGGGGAGAGCGTCACGGGTGAGAACTTGCGGCCGCGGCACGCCGGGCAGACCAGGCGGGCCGGGTAGGAGACCGCGCCGCACGCGTCGCAGCGCGCCGCCTCGAGGCGGTAGCGCGCGGGATACTCGCGCGCCGTGCGCGCCGGGTTGAGCGGGCTCATGATGCCACCTCCAGGATGTGGACCACGGTCGAGGCCCCGGTGCCGCCCATGTTCTGGGTGAGGCCGACGCGGGCGCCGGGGACCTGGCGCGGGCCGGCGGCGCCGCGCAGCTGGGTGACGATCTCCACCGCCTGGGCGACGCCGGTGGCGCCGACCGGGTGGCCCTTCGACTTGAGGCCGCCCGACGGGTTGACGGGCAGCGCGCCGCCGAGGGCGGTGCGTCCCGACTCGGCCTGCAGCCCGCCCTGGCCGGCCGGGCACAGGCCGAGCGCCTCGAGCACCACGATCTCGGCGATCGTGAAGCAGTCGTGGACCTCGGCGAGCTGGATGTCGACAGGGGCCTTCCCCGCCATCTTGAACGCCCGCTCGCCGGCGGCGGTGGTCGCGGGGAGCGTGGTCATATCGCGGCGCGACTGCAGCGCCATGCGGTCGGAGGCCTGCCCGACGCCGGCGATCCTGACGATCGGCCTCCCCTTCGCGAGCCGCTTCGCGGTCGCCAGGTCGGCGAGCACCACCGCGGCGGCGCCGTCGGTGATCGGCGAGCAGTCGAGGATGTTGAGCGGCTCGGCGACCTTGGCGGAGGCGAGCACGTCCGCGACCGAGATCTGCTGGCGAAACTGGGCGTGCGGGTTGAGCGAGCCGTGGCGGTGGTTCTTCACCGCCACCGCGGCGAGTTGCTCGCGGGTGGTGCCGTGGCGCGCCATGTGGGCGCGCGCCATCATCGCGTAGAGCGCGGGGAAGGTGGCGCCGGGGAACACCTCGACCTCCGCGTCGGCCGCGGCGGCGAGCGCGGCGGTGCACTCGTCGCCGGAGACGTCGGTCATCTTCTCGACACCGGTCGCGAGCACGACGTCGGCGAGCCCCGCCGCGACCTCGGCGAAGGCGGTGCGTAGCGCCACGCCGCCGGACGCGCACGCGGACTCGACCCGCGTCGCCGGCACGCCGGCCATGCCGAGCTCGTCGGCGAGCAGGCCGCCGAGGTGCTCCTGGCCGATGAACAACCCCGGCGACATGCACCCCACGGTGATGGCGTCGATGTGGTCGAGGCCGGCGTCGTCGAGCGCCGCCAGCGCCGCCTCGGTCCACAGCGTGCGCAGCGACGCGTCCCATATCTCGCCCCAGCGCGAAAGCCCGATGCCGATGATCGCCACGTCGCGCATCGCTCCTCCCTTCACTCGCCCATGCGGATCTTGCCGCGGAGCTTGGCGTAGACGCCGTAGGGGACGTACGTCTTGTTGTTGTCGAGCTGCTCGCGGGTGTGCGGGGCGAGGTCGCGCACCTCGTCGATGCGGTCGGTCACGGCCCAGACGAAGCCGTCCGAGCCGGCCCCGGAGCCGTACGACACCATCATGATCCGGTCCCCGGCCTTGGCGCGGTCGAGGACCGCCGTCAGGCCGATCGGCGACGCGCCCGAGTAGGTGTTCCCGAGCCACGGCGACAGCCACCCCGGCTCGAGCTGCTCGCGGGTGAAGCCGAGCTGCGTCCCGGCGCGCATCGGGAACTTTCCGTTCGGCTGGTGGAAGACGGCGTAGGCGAAGTCCTTCGGCTCCATCCCGGTCTTCTCGAGGAGCATGCGGGCGGCCCCAAACGTGGTCTTGAAGTAGGCGGGCTCGCCGGTGTAGCGACCGGCGTGGCGCGGGTAGTGCATGTACTCGCGCCGCCAGAAGTCGGGCGTGTCGGTCATGAACGAGACCTGCGCCTCCATGGTGGCGACGAGCCCGGCCGTGCCGAAGATGTAGGCGGCCGCGCCGGCGGCGGTCGAGTACTCGAGCGCGTCGCCCGGCGCGCCCTGCGAGGTGTCGGCCCCGACGGCGAGGGCGTGGCCGACCTCACCCGACTTCACCAGCGCGGCGGCGATGAACATCCCCTCGCTCCCCGCCTTGCAGGCGAACTCGAGGTCGGCGCAGTGCACGGCCGGGGTCGCGCCGATCGCCTCGGCGACGACGGTGCCCGACGGCTTCACCGCGTACGGGTGCGACTCCGAGCCGACGTAGACCGCCCCGATGTCGCGCGGGTCGATGCCGGCGCGCGCGAGCGCCCGCCGCGTGGCGGTCACCGACATCGTGATGGTGTCCTCGTCGCGGGCGGGCACCGACTTCTCGTGCAGGCCGAGCCCGCGCTCGTAGGCGGCGGCGTCCGCGCCCCAGACCGACGCGATCTCGGCGAGGCGGATGCGGCGGCGCGGGATGTAGGCGCCATAGCCGACGATGCCGACGTTCATGAGTGGCCTCCCCCTGGCGGTGGGCTTCACGGCGTCCACGGCAGGATGCGGGCGCGACCTTAGCGCATCGCCGAACACCGCCGCAAGGGGGCGCGAGAACGGCTAGACTGTCGCGGGGGTCGGATGAGGGGCACGCTTCGCATCGGCAACGGCCAGGGGTTCTGGGGCGACAGCATCGACGCGCCGCTCGAGCTGATGCGCCGCGGCCCGCTCGATTATCTGGGGCTCGACTACCTGGCCGAGGTCACGCTCTCGATCATGATGCGGCAGCGACTGCGCGACCCGCACAAGGGGTTCGCGTCCGACTTCATCACGCTGCTGCGGCGGGCGCTGCCGCTGATCGCCGAGCGCGGCGTGAAGGTCGTGACCAACGCCGGCGGGCTCAACCCGGCGGCGTGCCGCGACGAGGCGCTGCGCGTCGCCGCCTCGCTCGGGATTAACGGCCTCAAGGTCGGCGTGATCGAGGGCGACGACCTGCTGCCGCACGTCGACGAGCTGCTCGCCGCCGGCTGCCGGCTCGAGCACATGGAGAGCGGCCGCCCGCTCGTGGACGAGCGCGCCAGGGTGCTCTCGGTCAACGCCTACCTCGGCGCGCGGCCGATCGCCCGGGCGCTGGAGGAGGGCGCGCAGATCGTGCTCGCCGGGCGGATCACCGACACCTCGCTGGCGCTCGGCCCGCTCGTGCACGAGTTCGGCTGGGCCGAGGACGCCTGGGACCTGCTGGCCGCGGGGACGATCGCCGGCCACGTGATCGAGTGCGGCGCCCAGGCGACCGGCGGCAACTACACGCGCTGGTGGGAGGTCCCCGACCTGTGGGACGTGGGCTACCCGGTGGTCGAGTGCGACCCCGACGGGAGCTTCGTGGTCACCAAGCAGCCCGGCACCGGCGGGCTGGTGAGCGTCGGGACGGTCGCCGAGCAGCTCGTCTACGAGATGGGCGATCCGCACGCGTACATCACCCCCGACTGCGTCGCCGACTTCGCCTCGGCGCGGCTCGCGCCGGCGGGCGAGGACCGGGTGCGGGTCAGCGGCGTCCGCGGCGCGCCGAACACCCGCTTCTACAAGGTGTCGGCGTCGTACCGCGCCGGGTGGAAGGCGTCGGGGCAGCTCACCGTCTCCGGCCCGCGCGCCGTCGACAAGGCCCGCCTCGCCGCCGAGATCGTGTGGAAGCGACTCGCCCGCGCCGGGGTGCGCTTCCCCGACGCGGACCGCGTGACCGAGATCATCGGGGCGGGTGCCTGCCACCCCGGCCTCGGCGAGCTCTCGTCCGACCCGCCCGAGGTGGTCCTGCGCCTCGCGGTGCGCGGCGAGGATCGCGCGGCCGTGAGCCGGTTCGGCTACGAGCTGGCGCCGCTGGTCACCTCCGGCCCGCCCGGCGTGACCGGCTTCGCCGGCGGCCGCCCGAAGGCGCAGGAGATCGTCGCCTACTGGCCGGCTCTGGTGCGCAAGGAGCTCGTCGACCCGCACGTCCGGGTGACCGTCGAGTCGTCCTGAGCGACCGCTCGCCGTGCCCGGGAGGGCGCGCCCGGCCTTGTGCTATGCTCCGCGTTCGCGGCCGCGGTCGGGACCGCATGAGGTGCGTCTCGTGAACCTCCAAGAGCTGATCCTCTCGCTCTCCCGCTTCTGGAGCGAGCAGGGGTGTGTGATCCAGCAACCGTACGACATCGAGGTCGGCGCCGGCACGATGCATCCGGAGACGTTCTTGCGCGTGCTCGGGCCGGAGCCGTACCGGGTGGCGTACGTGCAGCCGTCACGCCGCCCGGCCGACGCGCGCTTCGGCGAGAACCCGTTCCGCTTCGGCAAGCACCTGCAGATGCAGGTGATCCTCAAGCCGTCGCCGGACGACGTGCAGCAGCTCTACCTGGCATCGCTCGCGGCGCTCGGCATCGACCCCGGGCTGCACGACGTGCGCTTCGAGGAGGACAACTGGGAGTCGCCGACGCTCGGCGCCTGGGGCGTCGGCTGGCAGGTCCTGCTCGACGGGATGGAGATCACGCAGTTCACCTACTTCCAACAGGCCGGCGGGATCGAGCTCAAGCCGATCGCGGCCGAGATCACCTACGGCCTCGAGCGCATCGCGATGTTCCTCCAGCGCAAGGACGACGGCTTCAAGATGGTGTGGGGCGGCGGGCTCGAGTATGGCCAGATCCGCCACCAGGACGAGGTCGAGCTGTCGCGCTACGCGTTCGACCTCGCCGACGTCGAAATGCTGCGCCGCCACTTCGAGGACTGGGAGCGCGAGGCGGGCCGCTGCCTCGAGCCGGAGGAGCCGCTCGTCGTCCCCGCGCTCGAGGCCGCGTTGAAGATGTCGCACCTTTTCAACCTGATGGACGCGCGCGGCGCGGTGGCCGTGACCGAGCGCGTGGCGCTGATCGGGCGGGTGCGCAAGATCGCCGTCCGCTGCGCCCGCGCGTACGTCGAGCAACGCGAACGGCTTGGGTTCC
>JAKAFI010000230.1 GCA_021818005.1 Acidobacteriota bacterium
CCGTCGGCCACCGTCGCGAGAACGTCACCGATCGCGCGCAGCGCCGCGCGGCGGTCCTCCGAGCTGGTGGGGCTCACTTGAGCTGGACCCGGTCACCCACCTGCATCGGCCCGGAGGAGCGGATGATGGTCGCCGTCGCCCAGTGGTCGCCGGTCGTGAGCACCGCGAGCTCGCCGAGGAGCAGGCGGGGCGTGCCGGGAACCGGGTTGTCGCGGTAGATGATCGCCTGGCTGCCCGGTGCGACCTGGTCGGCGTCGCCGAGGTCGATCATCACCACCTCGCCCTGTCCGAAGCTGACGTCGTCGTCGCGGCTGTAGACGATGTACCCCCTGGCGTTGTTGCTGGCGGGGTCGCAACGCTCCACCGGCTTGGTGAGGATCGTCATCGGGATCGGGATCGGCTCGAACGGCTTGAGCCACGCGCCCATCGGGATCGCGTCGCACGAGGCGACGATCTCCGCCGTCGCGCTGTGGTCCGTGGTGCACAGCACGCGCAGGCGGCCGAGGTAGCGCATGACCGTGCCGAGCACCGCGTGCGTCGCCGGGTGGCGAAGCTGGCGGACCGGAAGCACGATGAAGTACTCCTGCCCGGCCTTGACGCCCTCGTTCTCCCCGCCTGAGAGGTAGACGATGTCGTTGGTCGAGAACGTGCTCTCGTACTCGATCTGCTCCGCCGACTTGAGGGTCAACTGCGGCCGCGCGTTCGCCTTGTCGAGGTAGGCGAAGCAATAGATGTCGGCCTCGCTCCCGGCCGCCACCAGGTTGGCGGGCGGCGCCTCCCCGGTGCCCTCGGGCAGGGCGGCGCCGGTCGCAGGCGCGGCCGGCGGGGGCGTGACCGTCGGGGTCGGCGCGGGTGCCGGGGGCGCGACCTCGACCGCCTTGACGCCGACGACCAGAGGATCACCGGGGTAGATCCAGTGCGCGTCACGAATGTATTTGTTCTTCTCCCACAGCTGCGGCCACAGGTAGGGGTTGCCGAGGAACTTCTTGGCCAGCGCCCAGAGCGTGTCGCCCTTCTGGATGGTGTAGACGTTGGCATCGGGCGCGAACTCGGTCGGCGGCTGGTACGGAGTCCAGCGCCCGTCCACCTTGTGAAGGGGCTGCGGTGGGGCCGTGTCGGCTTGCCCCGCGGCGACCCCACAGAAGCACAGCACGGCGAGGACGGCGAACGTTGTGCGGCCCATACCAGCCCTCCAGTTCCGCATGCTTGTGATGACTCCGGCGCCAAAATAGCGCAGAGAAAGCGCGTTCGTCAATGTCCGGCCGGGAGATGAGCCCCGCTCGCCGGTTTTGCGGTGGTCTTCGGGACCGGGTTGATCATCCGCTCGACCTTGTCCAGCAACGGCTTCGCCTGCGCCGCCACGTCGGTATCCGGGTAGTTGGCCAAGAGATAGTCGAGCCGCTGGCGGGCGCCCACCCAGGCGTGCACGTTGGCGTAGTACCTGGCGATGATCAACTCGTGCATCGCGAGCTCGTCGAGGCACTTCGCCAGGAGAGCCTTGGCTTCGACGGCGTACGGGGAGGAGGGGAAGAGCTGCAGCACCTGTTTGAGGCTGTCGGTCGCCTGGTGCACCGGGGCGAGGTCGCGCATCGGCCCACGGTCCTGGGCGATGCTGCACTTCGCCAGCATCAACAGGGCGTAGGCACGGTTCGGGTCGCTCGGGAACCGGTTGGAGAAGTCCTTGTAGCGCAGCTCGGCCTCCGTGTAGCCCTCGGTGTCCTTCAGCGCGTAGAACGTGTCGGCGACCCGCAGCGCGGCACGGCGGCCGAGCGGGTCGTTGGGGAAGCTGTCGGCGAGGAAGCTGTAGTACTTGCGCGCCTCCTCCCACTTCTTCTTGGCGGCGAGGGCATCGCCGTGCGCCATGATCTGTTCCTTCGACTGTGCGGCGACCTGGTCGAGGAACGCCTGGTCTCCGGCCTTCTTGCTGTGCGCACACGCCACCAGCGCCACGACCGCGACCAGCGCGATCCACCGTCTCATCGAACCTCCTCCCCCCGCAGCCGGGCCACGGCCAGCCCCCGGTCGGCCGCGCCGAACACGGCGGTCCCGGCTACGAGGATGTCCGCGCCGAGATCGATCAACTTGCCCGAGTTCTCGGCCTCGACGCCGCCGTCGACCGCGAGTTCGACGCCGGGCGCCCTCCGGTCGCGAATCGAGCGCAGCCGGGCCAGCTTGTCCAACGTCTCGGGGATGAGGCGCTGGCCGCCGAACCCCGGGTTGACCGACATCACGAGCACGAAACCGGCGAGCGGCCAGATCTCGTCGAGCGCCGTCACCGGGGTGGCCGGGTTGATCGCCACCCCCGGCACGGCGCCGAGCTCGCGGATGCGGGCGAGCGAGCGGTGCAGGTGCACGTCGGCCTCGACGTGCACGGCGATGCGGGCGGCGCCGGCGGCCGCGAACGGTTCCAGCAGGTCGTCCGCGTTGGTGACCATCAGGTGGACGTCGAGCGGCAGCGCGGTGATCGCCCGCACGGCCGCGCACAGCCCCGGCCCGAAGGTCAGGTTGGGCACGAAGTGGCCGTCCATGACGTCGAAATGCAGCAGGTCGGCGCCGCCGGCCTCGACCGACCGCACCTCCTCCGCGACCGCGGCGAGGTCGCAGGCGAGCAGCGACGGCGCAATCCGCACGCGGCTCATCGGCTCACCCACAGCCCGATCACCGCGCCCTCGGCCACCGGCCCGCCGGCGGACGGGTCCTGGCGCAACACGGTGCCGGCCGCGACGCCGGGGTACGACACCGGCTGGACGGTGGCGAGCTGGAAGCCGAGCGCGCGGATGACCCGCGAGGCATCGGGTTCGGCCGCCCCGACGAAATCGGGCATCACGTACCGGCGCGAGCGCGGCGTGCGGTTGACGAGCAGGGTCACGCCGGAGTTGGGAGCCACCAGCGTCCCCGGCGCCGGCATCTGCGCGAGGACGACGATCGCGTCGGCCTCGCCCTCGACCTCGCAGCGGCGCTCCACGGTGAGGTGCTCACTTTCCAGCTCGGCCTCCGCCAGCGAGACCGGCAGGCCGGTGAGATCGCCGACCTTCTGCACCGCCTTGCCGAGCGAGGGGTAGAGCAGCACGGTGCCGCCGCGCTTCGCCCGGAACCCGGCCTCGGGCCGCTGCGTCGAGATCCGGCCGGTTTGGACGTTAGGGTCGAAGACGCCCTCCTGCAGGCGAGCGACGAGGCCGCTGCCCTGCACCACCGCGCTGGCGCGCACCGCGTCCATGCCGACGACGTTGGGAACCCGCGCCGCGGACGAGCGCAGACTGACCAGGAGCACCATCCAGACGGCGAGGCCGCAACCCATGAACAAACCGAGAGCGGCCAGCGGCCAGCGCAGCAGGCGGTCGACCTTCATCGCGCGGCGAGGGTAGCATATCGATGTCATGCCGCGCCTTGGCGCGCACCTGTCCGCGGCCGGCGGGAGCTGGCGCGCGGTGGACGCCGCAGTCGCAGCCGGCTGCGAGGCGCTGCAGCTCTTCCTGCGGCCGCCGACGCGGTGGGCCGCGGCGCCGCTCGGGGAGTCCGAGCCGACACGGTTCCGCGCCGCCGCCACGACCGCAGGGTTGGGGGGCCGCTGCTTCGCGCACGCGCCGTACCTGCTCAACCCGGCGAGCGAGGACCCCGTGCTGCGCGAGCGCTCGGTGGCGGTGCTCGCCGACGAGCTGCGACGCGCCGGTGCGCTCGGCCTGGCCGGGGTGGTGCTCCACCCGGGCTCGGCGGGTGGTGGCGACCGCGGGGAGGCCGAGGCCCGCTGCCGCGCGGCCCTCGCCGAGGCGCTCGACCGCGCCGGCTCGAGCGCCGCGAGGTTGCTGCTCGAAGGCCAGGCCGGCTCGGGCGGCCAGCTCGGCCGCACCCCGGCCGAGCTCGCGCGCCTCGTCGAGTCCGCCGGACCGGGCGGGCGCGTCGGCGTCTGCCTCGACAGCGCGCACCTGTGGGGGGCCGGGTTCGACCTGCTCGGCGACGGGTGGGAGCGCGTGCTCGGCGAGCTCGGCGAGCACTGGCGGATGGCGGCGCCGCAGCTGTTCCACGGCAACGACACCGAGGTCGAGCTGGGCTCGCGCCGCGACCGCCACGCACCGCCCGGCGAGGGCCGGCTCGGGCGGGCGTTCTTCTCGCGGTTGCTGGCCGACGAGCGTTGCGCCGAGCTGCCGGTGGTCCTCGAGATCCCGCCCGGCGACGGCAACGCCCTCGTGAAGAAGTCGCTCGCCCGCCTGCGCCGCTGGGAAAAGCGCGCGGCGGCCCGGCCGGGCGCCTGAGGCGGCGCCGGCTACCTGCCGCCCGGGATCAGGCGGTCGAGGAACGGCACGTTCTTCAGCATGTCGTTGAAGATGACCACGACCATGAGGGCGATGATGAGCCAGAAGCCGGTGTTGAGGATGCGTTCCTTCGTGCGTTCCGAAAAGTCGTGGCGGATCACGGTCTCGATCGCGAGCACGGCGAGGTGGCCGCCGTCGAGCACCGGGATCGGCAGCAGGTTGAAGATCCCGAGCTGGAGGGAGATCACCCCCAAAAGCCAGATGAACGAGACGGTGCCGGATCGTGCCGCCTCGCCGGAGAAGCGCGCGATGTCGATCGGCCCCGACATCTGGCGGATCGAGGCGCGCCCCGACAGCATGCGGCCGATCACGGCGAACGTCTGCCGCGTCATCCGCACGTTCTCGCGCACCGACTCGGCGAGCGCCGCGGCCGGGGCGAGGCGCCGCAGCACAGTCGGGTTCGGCGCCGGGATCCCGAGCTTGCCCTGACCGCCCTCGTCGCGAGGCGTCGCCTTCAGCGTCAGCGTCTTGCCGTCGCGCCGGATCGTCAGCTCGAGCGGGCGGTTGGGGCTGGCCCCGACCAGGCGCATCACGTCGAAGAAGTGGCGCACCGGCTCCCCGTTCACCGCCACGATGCGATCACCGGCGCGCACGCCGGCTTTCTCGGCGGGGCTGCCGGGGAGGACGCCCGGCACCTCGGCGGGGAGCGCGGGCGCCAGACCCGCGTACCCGAGGTCGTAGCGGGTCACCGAGCGCGGCGTCAGCGTCACGTTCAGCTGCTGCCCCGCGCGCAGGACGCGCAACGTCATCGCCCGGCCCGGCGAGCCCATCGTCGCCAGGTTGAGGTCCTCCCAGGTCCGCACCGGCTTGCCGTCGACC
>JAKAFI010000231.1 GCA_021818005.1 Acidobacteriota bacterium
CTGCGGCAGGGGATCACGCCCGGCCTGGTCCGCCTCGCTGTCGGCTGCGAGGACCTCGAGGACGTGCGCGCCGACCTCGAACAGGCACTTGCTGCGGTCGCCGCCGAGGCGCCGGCGCTCGCCCGCTAGAGGATTACGGCTTCACGCCGCCGTGCGTGACCGTTGCCGTCCTGAGGGAGGCGTTGCCGACCGAAGGATCCCATGCAACTGCGAGAGACCTCAGACGTCTCTTGCAGGTTTTGGGAGATCCTTCGTGCGCTGCGCGCACTCAGGATGACAGGGTTGGCGACGGCGGGGCGGGACGAGTCCCTGCTTGTGTTGAGGTTTCACAAATTCGGTGGTACAAATCGCGTATCGATCACTCCTCGTGAGGCCGCCTTGGGCCGCACCTTTGGAGCAACGCCGGTGCCACGAACCGGAAAAGGGGAGGAGCCGATGGAGCAGGAGGTCTCGGCCGGGATCCAGCGGTACGTGACCAGGGCCAACGAGCTGACGGCCCACCGCCGGGCGTTTCGCGCCCAGGTCCGCGCCCTCAAGTTCGACACGGTCGCGGTGCACGGCATCTACGGCGTCGAGGAGGCGTTCGCCGCCGGCCAAGGCGGCATCGTCGAGCCGATCTTCCCCTCGACCTCGCAGGCGTACCGCGACAGCGACGAGATGGAGGCCGGCCTTGGCTACCTGATCCCGACCTGGTGCTACTCCCGCATCCACAACCCGACGGTGTTCTACCTCGAGGAGACGCTCGCGCTGCTCGAGTCGTACGGCTGCGCGGGCGACGCGTCGTGCCTGTGCACCTCCTCGGGGATGGCTGCAATCAAGCAGGCGATCGAGCCGCTGCTGGCGCTCTCCGGCGCGGCGGGCGAGGCGGTCAACTTCGTCTCGGCGGCGCAGGTGTACGGCGGCACGTTCCAGCTCTTCAACGTGCGGATGCGCGAGCGCGGCGCCTCCGTGCGTTGGGTGACCGAGCCCTGGGAGACCGGGGCGTGGCGCGACCTCGTCGACGAGGGCACCCGCTTCCTCTACGCCGAGATGCCGTCGAACCCGCAGCAGGCGTGCGTCGACCTGGCCGCCCTCGCGGAGCTCGCGCACGAGCATGGTGTCCCGCTCATCGTCGACGCGACGATTGCGACGCCGGCGCTGATGCGGCCGCTGGCGCACGGCGCCGACGTCGTCGTGCACTCGCTCACCAAGACCGTGGGCGCCGGCGGCTTCGCGGTCGGCGGCGCGGTGATCGCCCGCCACGGCCTGGCCAGCCGCCACCTCGGCGAGGAGGCGCGGGCCGACTACGCGACCTGGCTCAAGCTGTGGCCGTTCCGCGACTCCGGCCCGTGCATGGCGCCGCACTCCGCGTTCTTCCTCCTCAACGAGCTGCGCACGCTGCGGCTGAAGATCGGGCACATGTCGGCGAGCACGGCGGCGGTGGCGGGCTTCCTCGCCGGCCACCCGCGGGTGGAGCGGGTGGACTACCTCGGCCTGCCGGACCACCCGCGGCACCGGCTGGCGGCGCGCTACATGACGCTGGTGGACGACGGCACGCCGACGTTCGGCCACCTGATGTCGTTCACGATCGCCGGCTCGGCGGCCGACGCGCGGCGGTTCTTCGACGCGCTGCAGCGCGTCTTCCGCGCCACCGACCTGGGGCGGATCAAGTCGGTGGCGACGATCCCGGCGATCTCGACCCACCACCAGCAGGGCGAGGAGGGCCGCCGCCTGGCCGGCATCCCGCCCACGATGGTGCGCCTGTGCGTCGGCGGCGAGCACCCCGACGACGTGATCGCCGACCTCGACCAGGCGCTGGCGCGGATCTAGAGGATGCGGGCGGGGCCGCGGGGACGTGCGACCATAGGCGCGCGGCAGGAACGGCGGGAGGGCGGCATGCGACTGGTCTTCATCGGGTTCGGAACGGTCGGGCAGGGGCTTGCCGAGCTGCTGCTCGCGGGGCGCGAGGAGCTGGCCGGGCGCTACGGCTTCGAGTGGACGGTCACGGGGATCGCCGACACGCTCAAGGGGAACGCCTACGATCCGGCGGGGATCGACCTCGCGCGGGCGCTCGCGCTCGCGGGCCGGGGCGACTCGCTGGCGGCGCTCGACCGCGGCGGCCACGGTTGGGACGCCCTCGGGATGGCGCGGCACGCGGAGGCCGACGTCCTGCTCGAGGCGACGTACACCGACATCAAGACCGGCGAGCCGGCCACCAGCCACATCCGGGCGGCGCTCGAGCGCGGCGTCCACGTGGTGACGACCAACAAGGGGCCGCTCGCCCTCCACTACCGCGAGCTGGCGGCGCTCGCCGCCGCGCACGGCGCCGAGTTCCTGTTCGAGGGGACGGTGATGAGCGGCACGCCGGTGCTCAACCTCGTGCGCGAGGCGCTGGCCGGCGCCGGCATCCTCGAGATGCAGGGAATCCTCAACGGGACGACGAACTACATCCTGACGCGGATGGAGGACGGCCTCTCGTACGAAGACGCCCTCGCGAAGGCCCAGGCGCTCGGGTACGCCGAGGCGGTGCCGGACGCCGACGTGCTCGGCTGGGACGCGCTCGCCAAGGTGACGATCCTCGCCAACGTCGTGTTCGGCGCGGCGCTCGCGCCGTCCGACAGCCCGTGCGAGGGGATCACCAAGATCACGGCGGCCGACATCGCTCGCGCCAAGGCGGAGGGGAAACGCTACAAGCTGATCGGGCGGGTATGGCGCGACGGCGGTCGGGTGCGGGCCGAGGTGGCGCCGCGGCTGGTCGAGCTCGGGCAGCCGCTCGCCGGGGTGATGGGGGCAACCAATGCGGTGGCGATCCGCACCGACGCCCTCGGCGAGATCACGGTCGTCGGCCCGGGGGCGGGGAAGGCGCAGACCGGCTTTGCGATGCTCACCGACCTGCTGACGATCGCGCGGAGGCGCTCATGAAGATGCTGCTCGCAGGCGCGTGGGTGGGCCGCGACAAGACGATCGAGGTCCGCGACCCGTTCGACAACACTCTCATCGACACCGTGCCGCGCGCCTCGGCTGCCGACGTCGAGACGGCGCTCGCGGCCGCGGTCAACGGCTTCGAGGTCGCGCGCCGGATGACGGTGTACGACCGCGCCCAGGTGCTCCTCAAGACGGCGGCGATCGTGCAGGGCCGCCTCGAGGAGTTCGCGACCACGATCGCGCGCGAGGGCTCGAAGACGATCCGCGAGGCGCGCAAGGAGGCGCGGCGCTGCGTCAACACGCTGACGATCGCGGCCGAGGAGGCCAAGCGCGTCGCCGGCGAGACGATCCCGTTCGACTCGTTCCCCGGCGGCGAGAAGCGCGTCGGCTACTACCAGCGCGTGCCGATCGGCGTGGTGCTCGCGATCACGCCGTTCAACGACCCGCTCAACCTGGTGGCGCACAAGCTGGGGCCGGCGATCGCGGGAGGCAACGCGGTCGTGCTCAAGCCGGCGACCGTGACGCCGCTGTCGGCGCTCAGGCTCACCGAGGCGTTCCTCGAGGCGGGCCTGCCGCCGCTCGTGCTGCAGACGCTCACCGGCCATGGCGCCGAGATCGGCGACGCGCTCGTCGCCGACTCGCGCGTGCGCATGATCTCGTTCACCGGCGGCCTCGAGGCCGGGCAGCGGATCACGCGCCTGGCGGGCATCAAGAAGATCGGCATGGAGCTGGGCTCCAACTCGCCGGTGATCGTGTGGCGCGACGCCGACGTGCGCTGGGCCGCCGAGACGTGCGTCTCGGGGGCGTTCTGGGCGGCCGGCCAGAACTGCATCGGCGTGCAGCGCATCTACGTCCACGAGGAGGTCTACGACGCGTTCCGCGGCGGTACCGTGGAATTCACCGCCAAGTACACGATCGGCGACAAGATGAAGGAAGAAACCGACATGGGGCCGATGATCACCGAGGGCGAGGCGAAGCGCGTCGAGCGCTGGGTCGCCGAGGCGGTGCAGTTGGGCGCGCGCCTGCTCGCCGGCGGCGGCCGCTCGGGCGCCCTGATGCAGCCGACGGTGCTCGAGAACGTCCCCGAGACCGCCACGATCCACCGCGAGGAGGTGTTCGGGCCCACCGTCAACCTCTACCCGGTGGCGACCGTCGAGGAGGCGTTGGCAAAGGCGAACTCGC
Source organism: Acidobacteriota bacterium (assembly GCA_021818005.1). Lineage (GTDB taxonomy): Bacteria > Acidobacteriota > Thermoanaerobaculia > Thermoanaerobaculales > Thermoanaerobaculaceae > RBG-13-68-16. Next base: position 4,087 of record JAKAFI010000231.1, read on the forward strand.
TCCCGTTCGGCCTGCACGCGGCCGTCTTCTCCAGGGACGTGGACACCGCGTTCAAACTCGCCTCGGGCCTCGACTGCGGCGGGGTGATGATCAACGACTCGACCGACTACCGCCTCGACTCGATGCCGTTCGGCGGGATCAAGAACTCGGGGCTGGGGCGCGAGGGGGTGAAGTTCTCCCTGCAGGAGATGACGGAGCCGAAGGTCATCTCCTTCTACCTCCCCACCGTTTAGCTAGCCACCCCCATGCGGCGCGCCGCGCGCCGTCCGGCATCGTTGCCGACGCTACTCGTAGTGGGTCCACATGCGCAGCACCTTGACGACGCGGGCGTCCTCGAGGATCTGGTAGACGAGGCGGTGCTGGATATTGATGCGGCGCGAGTACGCTCCGGCAAGGTCGCCGACCAGCTTCTCGAACCGCGGCGGTTGCCGCAACGGATCCTCGGCGAGGATGTCGAGGAAGTGTTGGGCCTGGTCCCGCAAGCCAGAGGCCGCGATTCTCTTCGCATCCTTCTGCGCTTGCTTGGTGAAGACCACCCGCCAAGCCCGAGGTTTCACCAGCCGGGCTCCGTCTCGCACTCGTTCACCGGCGTCGTAAGGCCCTCGCGGATCGACTCGCGCATCCCGGGAATCGAAAGCAGATGGATCGTCTCCTGGATGGCCCGCCAGTCGTCCTCGGAGACGAGCACGGCGCTGCCGCGCTTACCGGTGATGATGACCGCCTCGTGCGACTCCGCCACCTCGTCCACCAGTCGGTAGAGGTGATCGCGCGCTTCGCTGACCCGAATCGGCGGCATAGGTCCCCACGGAGAAACGTACGTTATCTCGTACGAGTTGTCAACCCATCGAACCCTGGCTCCCGGTCTCTTCGAGCCACGACCCACGCCCCACGATCCACGGTCTTTCCGGAGCCCGGAGCCCGGCGCCCGGCATCTCACGTGCTGAGCTTGCGCCCGAGGGTGGCCTCCACCTTCTCGACCTTGGCGGTCAGCCGGCCGGAGCGCCCGCGCCGCCAGTCGCCCTTGAGGGTGACGGTGATCC
>JAKAFI010000232.1 GCA_021818005.1 Acidobacteriota bacterium
CCGCGGTGCCGCGCGCGTGCGGGTCCATGCCAACCTCATCGCGGCGATCACGCCGAGCTGGTACACGATCACGACGCCGCCGGCAACCAGCAGCCAGGTCCAGACCGTCATGAGCGGAGTCTAGCCGACGCGACGCCGCTGCCCGCGCCGGGAGCGGCCGCCGAGGTGCTAGAGTGACGCCGTGTCGGGGTTGCGCTGGCAGTCGGCGGTGGCGGTGGCGGCGGCTTTGGTGTCCTGCGCCCTCGGCGCGGGCTCTCTCCTGGAGTCGGATCGCCGCCTCCCACATCGCCCACAGTGGGCCCCGATCGTTGCACCCCTCGTCAACGCCCCGATCCCCGCGAACACAGTCACCGCTCTGAACGCCGGGCCGGGCACCTCACCGGCACAGCTGGTCCTGCTCCTGCGCGAGGCCGCCTGGCAGCGCCCCGACCTCCGCTGGGCGCCCGCTTCCGAGCTGCCGGCGTCACTCGCGCCCGCCGCGCTCGTGACGATCGATGACGGGGCCCCGCCGGTCGGCTGGCGGCAGGTCTGGCGTGCCGGCCGCCTCCGGCTCTGGGTGCCGAACCGACCGTGAGCGCGTGGATCGCAGTCGGCCTGACGCTGCTCCCCGGCTGGGTCGTCGCCCGCCGGCGAGGGGCGACCGGGGCGCGGTTGGTCTCGGAGACGGTACTCTGGGGCGTTCTCGTCACCGTTGCGTGGATGGAGGCCGCCAGCCTCGTGCACGCCCGCTGGTCGCCGGCGCTCCTGTGCGGCCCGGCAGCGGCCGCCGTCGTCGTGGCCGCGCTCGCTCCCGGCCGGGTGCGGCCGGTGTTCGGTGCGCCGCGGCCTTGGTCGCTCGTCGCGACGGTCCCGGCCGCGGTCCACGCCGTGATCCTCGCCGCAACACCCTCGTTCGGCTGGGACTTCCGCTACTCCTGGGCGCTCAAGGCCAAGGTTTGGGCGCTGGCCGGGGGGCACGACTGGGCCTGGCTGAGCTGGCCGTTCCACTCGTTCGCTTGTGTCGACTACCCCCCGCTCTGGTCCGACCTCATCGCACTCGGCGCCGTGCTCGGCGCGAGCCCCGGTGCGACGGCCGCACTCTGGCAGGCCGTGCTGGTGCTCGCACTCGCAGCCACCTGCTGGTGGGCCGCCGCCCCGGCGCCGGCGCCGCTGCGCGCGCTCGCCGCCGCCGCGGGCGCGTGGGTCCCGGTCATCTTCACGCCGACGGTGGCGTACTCGGGGTACGCCGAGCCGATGCTGGCGTTCGGCGTCTGCGTGGCCCTGGCGGCCGTCACGGCGACCACCGAGGGGACCGACGGCGCCTGGCAGGTCGCCGCGGCCGGCGCAGCCATCGCGGCCCTCACCAAGAACGAGGGGATCGCGTTCGCGCTCGGTCTCGCGTTGGCCGCCTGGAGGGTGGGCGGGCGGCGCGCCGTCGGTATCGCGGCCGCGGTGCTGGTCGCCGTGGTCGGTTGGCGGGGCGTGTTGGCCCGCTGGGGCGTCACGGGGTATCCGAACGTCTTCTCCCCTGCGCGCATGGCCTCCCGCCTCGTTCACCTTCCGGCGACCCTCGTGTCCGTGGCGTCGTGGCAGCTCTGGGGCGTTCTCGCCGTGTGGGCGCTGGTCGTTCCCGGGCTCGGCTCCCGTCGACTGGCCGGACTCCGCACGGCCGTCGCGGTGTGGGCGACCGCGGTCCTCACCGCCTACCTCGTCTCCCCTTTCGACCTCGCCTGGCACCTGCGGACGTCGCTCGATCGAGTGCTGGCCGTGCCGTTGCCGGCCGTCATCGCGCTCGCCATCGGAGCCTCGGCTCCGCGTGACCCGGCCGCCGCCCAGCAGCCGCCCGCGTGACGCACGTGCGGGGCGCGAGGTGTAAACCTGCTCCCCACGAGCCGCGGCGCGCCGACGCGGATCGCGAGGTCGCGTGCCCGGGCAACGGCGCGACCGCGTCCGGCCGCGAGCGGCTGCACCGTGGCCGGCGATGCCCGGTTTCTGTGCCACCTTGCGAGGCCGCAACGCGCGGTGCAGAATCTCCGGCGATGACGGAAGCGCGTGCCTCGGCCACCGACCGTTCCGCCGTGGAGTTGCTGCGGACCACCCCGTTCGGCGAGCTGGGGGAGGACGCCCTGGCGACGGTGGCCCCGCTGTTCGTGCGCGTGCGCGTGGGCAAGGGAGCGGTGGTCTACCTCGAGGGCGACGAGGGCGATCGCTTCTTCGTCGTCGCCGGCGGCCGGCTGAAGGCGTTCCGCCACACCGCTTCGGCGCGCGATGTGACGGTCTTCACCCTCGGCCCCGGCGATTCCTTCGGCTTCCTGCCGCTGCTCGACGGCGCCCCGTTTCCGCTCTCGGCGGCGGCGCTCACCGCGGCGGAGCTGCTCGTCCTTCACCGGCCGCAGTTTCTGCGCTTCGTCGACGAGAACCCGCGCTTCTGCCTGGCGCTCGTGAACCACCTCGCCCGCCGGCTGCGCGGCTGCCTCGATCAGGTCGAAAGCCTCGGGCGCTCGAGCGCGGTGGCCCGCGTCGCGCACGGCCTCCTCCGCCTGATGCCCACGAGCGGCGGGCCGGGCGCCGCGGCCGAAGTGGTGCTGCCGTTCTCTCAGGAGGAGTTCGCCCAGTTTCTCAACATCACGCCGGAGAACCTCTCCCGCGCCCTCACCCGCCTGCGCCGCGAGGGCGCCGTCGAGCGCAGCGGCCGCGGCCGCTTTCGCATCCTCGACGTCGAGGTCCTGTCAGGCTTCGCCCAACCCTCCGGATGAAGGCGCGGCGACCGTGCGTCTGATCCCCGCCCCGATCGCGGCGCTGCCGCGTGACGCGCGTGTGCTGATGGCGGCGCGTGCCGCGCGCAGCTTCGGGCAGGGCGCGATGGTGGCCGCGTTCGCGCTCTACCTGCACGCGCTCGGCTTCGACGCCGGCGCGATCGGTGCGGTCCTCGGCGCGGCGGCGCTGTTCGGCGCCGTCCTCACCGCGATCGTCGGCCCGGCAAGCGACCGGCGCGGGCGGCGCGGCTTCCTCCTCGGCTACGAGGCGATGACGGCGGCGGCGGCGGCGGTCGCCCTGGCGACTACGAACACGTCCCTCCTCGTGGCGGCGGCGGTCGTCGGCGGGTTCGGACGGGGCGCCAACGGCGCCGCAGGCCCGTTCGCGCCCGTGGAGCAGGCGTGGCTGGCGCGCGTGCTGCCGCGCTCGCAGCGCGGCCGCGTGTTCAGCCTCAACAGCGCGCTCGGGTTCGCCGGGATGGCGGTCGGCGCCCTCCTCGCGGCCGGCCTGCACCTCGCGCTGCACGGCAGCCTGGCCGTCGTCGACCGGGCGCTGTTCGCGCTTCCGCTCGCCGGCGCGGTGGCGAGCTTCGTCCTGGTGCTCAGCGCCGAGGACCCGGAGCTCCCGCCGCCGGCGGCCGCGCCCGCGCTCCTCGAGGAGCGCCGTCGGCGCGAGAACCGGCACCTGGCGATCCTGGCCTTCGCCAACGGCCTCAACGGCTTTGGCATCGGCATGGTGGGGCCGCTGATGGCGTACTGGTTCGCGCGGCGCTACGGCCACGACCTCGCCTCGATCGGTCCGGCGATGGCGGTGAGCTTCGTCCTCGGCGCCGCGGGTTCAGCGCTCGCCGGCCGGATGTCGGCCCGCCACGGGGTCGTCGGCACGGTCTGGCGGATGCGGGCGGTCGGGATCGTGCTGCTCGCGCTGACGCCGCTCTCGCCCACGTTCGGGCTGGCCGCGGCGCTGTACGCGCTGCGCGCCGCGTTCAACCAGGGCACGGTGGGGGTCAGGCAAGCGCTCGCCGCCGGTCTCACGGACGCCCGCCGCAGGGGCTTCGCCTCCACGCTGAACAACCTCTCGCTGCAGATCCCGCGGGCGTTCGGGCCGCTCGTGGCCGGGGCGCTGCTGCACCGCGGCCACCTCGCGCTGCCGTTCTTCATCGGCGCCGCGTTCCAGCTCGCCTACCTGATCGTGTACACGCGCGCGTTCCGCGATCAGGACTCGGCCACGGCCGACGCCGACTGAGCCACAACCCGCGCTGGGCCGGCCCTTGACAGGTGCCGCTTGTTGGGGCGACGATGAGAAGGATGTCCATTGGCAGGGACATCAGGTGGAGGTGCGGTGCAGCTGACAGTTCGCGAGGTGGCGCAGCTCCTGGCGGTTTCCGAGAAGACCGTCTACCGCTGGGTCGGCCAGCGCAAGCTCCCCGCCTACCGCGTCAACGAGCAGCTGCGCTTCAACCGCGCCGAGCTCCTCGAGTGGGCCAGCGCCAACAAGGCCCAGGTCTCGCCGGAGCTGTTCGCCGAGCCGGAGAGCGCCGCGACGCCGGCGCCGGCGCTCGAGCAGGCGCTGCGCGACGGCGGCATCCACTACCGCGTCGGGGGCGACGCAACCCGTACGGTCCTCGCCGCCGTCGTCGAGCTGATGCGGCTCCCGGACGAGGTGGACCGCGGCTTCCTGCTGCAGGTGCTGCTGGCGCGCGAGGCGCTGCAGTCCACCGGGATCGGCGACGGCATCGCCATCCCTCACCCGCGCAGCCCGATCGTCCTCCACATCTCCCGTCCCTCGGTGGCGCTCTGCTTCCTCGAGCGGCCGGTAGACTTCGCCGCCCTCGACGGCCGTCCGGTGCACGCGCTCTTCACGCTGGTGTCGCCGACGGCTCGCGCTCACCTGCAGCTGCTGTCGCGCGTCGCGTACGCACTGCGCGACGAGACGTTCCGGGGACTCATCACGCGGGTGGCCGGCCGGGACGAGATCCTGGCGGCGGCCGCACGCGTCGACCGTGAGGTCGCCGCGCACGCCGGCGCCGCGGCGGCCGCGGGGGCCTGATTGGGCGCGTTCCTGGCCGGACTCGGCCTGATCGTCTCCGGTGGCTTGGTTTCGGTCCTCGTGGGCCGCCGCTGGCGCTCGCGCGCCGCCGTCGCGGGGATCGTGGCGGGCAGCCTCTGCGGCCTCGTCGCGGCGGGTCGCGTCCTCGCCGGGGCCGCGACCCCCGCGATGCGCGCCCCGTGGGCGGTTCCCTACGGATCGTTCTCGCTCGCCATCGATCCGCTCTCCGCGCTCTTCCTCGCGGCGCTGTTCGTGCTCGCGCCGCTCGCGGCGGTCTACGGCGGCCGTTACCTCGAGGAGGAGCACCGCGGGCGGTCGATCGGTGGCGT
>JAKAFI010000233.1 GCA_021818005.1 Acidobacteriota bacterium
GAGGTGGGGGCGTGGCTCAGCCCCGGGGTGGACTCGAGCGGCGTGGCGCAGGTCGCGCGCCGGCTCCTCGGGCGACCGCTGCGCGCCGTGACGCTCGGGTTCTCCGACCCCAACGCCGACGAGACGGCGGAGAACCCGACCCTGGGCACCTACCCCGGGTACGAGCAGCCGAGTGAGCGTGCGCTGTGCGACGCCCGTTCGTTCGGGATGTTCAGGGAGGCCACCTGGCACATGGAGGAACCGACCGCGTACGCGATCGAGGTCCCGCGCCTGGTGCTCGCCCGGGCATCTGCCCGCAACGTCAAGGTCGTCATCACCGGCGAAGGCGCCGACGAGGTGTTCGGCGGATACCCGTACTACCGCTGGAACCGCCTGACCGCCCCGTTCGCGGCCCTGCCGTTGTGGCTGCGCCGCGGCATCGTGCCGGGCCGCCGCCTGGAGGCGAGGCATCCGTGGGCGGTGCCGCTGCTGCTCGCACCGCGGGAGATGGAGCGCGAGCGGTACCTCCGTCTCGTCGGCGTGGTCCCGGCGGCGGCCGCGCAAGGCGTGCTGTCGCACGATCTGCGGCGGCAAGTCGACGGCTGGACGGATCGCGAACGGTGGGCCGTGGATACGGCGCAGCTCCGGTCGCTGCCTCCGTTCTCCGCGCTGCACCGGTGCGAGATGAACGTGCGCCTCCCCGACTTCGTGCTCCACACCGCGGACCGCGCCGCGATGGCGTGCGGCCTCGAGGTACGGGTGCCGTTCCTCGACCACGAGCTGGTGGAGCTGTGCGCGGGCATCCCTCCCTCGCTGAAGCTGCACGGACGCAGCGAGAAGTACATCCTGCGCCGTGCCCTCGAGGGATCGTTGCCGCCCGAGATCGTCTGGCGCAAGAAGCGCGGGCTGATGGCGCCGTCCGTCGGCTGGTGGCGAGCGCCACTGCCCGGCTTCGCCGAGGAACTGCTGTCGGAGGGAGAGGTACGACGAACCGGGTACTTCGAGCCGCGGGTCGTCGGCGGCTTGCTCGATCGTCACCGGAGCGGTGGCGCCAATTTGAGCCAGGTCCTCAACGCCGTGCTGGGCGTGCAGCTCTGGGACCAGCTCTTCCGGCGGAACCATCGCCTTTCCGAGGGCGTGGCCCGGTTCTAGGGATCGCCGCCCGCGGTCCATGTGATGGGCGCCGGCTGCGCGCTGGCGCGGTCGCCGGGGGCGACGCCGGCCTCGGGGCAGTCGTCGCAGATGGTCCGCTTCCCACATTCCCGCTTCCAGCAGCTCACCTCGCCCAACTGCGCGAGGAACAGCCTCGCCAGGTGATCGCTGTCGCGTCCCTTGAGGAGGACGAGATCGCCGGGGCGCAGCGTCCGCCGGAGGAACCCCGCCGCCTCCGGGAGGTGCTCGAACCCGTGGGCGTTCCCGGGTGCGACGCCGGCAGCGAGCGCCCCGCGCTGGCCGTGGGCGGCCGCGCCGCCGACGAAGACGACGAGCTCGGCGGCGCCGGCGACCGCGCGCCCGAGGCGCGCGACCCGCTTGCCGCGCGACGTGGTCCCGTAGTCCGATGCGTCCGAGACGACCGCGATGCGACGGGCGGCCCGTGCGTCCGAGAGGGCCCTGACCGCGGCCTGAAAAGCGTCGAACGAGCCGTCGTAGTCGTCGCGCAACATGACGGCCCCCGACGGCAGGAGGATCGGTTGCATGCGCGCGACGAACGGCTCCATGGCGCCGAGGGCGGCGGCCGCGGCGTGAAGCGGAACGCCCGCGCTCCGCGCCGCCGCCAGGGCCGCGGTCGCCGAGACGCACCAGTGCGTCCCGACCAGGCGCGTCCGCACGTGGCACGACTCCCCTTCTCGCGTGCGGACGTCGAATTCCAACCTGGCCGGCCAACACGACGTCGCACCTTCCGCCCACACGTCGAACGCCGGAGAGGTCCCCGTGCGCACGACCGTGCCGCGGACACCCTCCGCCATCGCGGCGACCAGCGGGTCGTCGGCGTTGAGGACCGCCACGCCGCCGGGGCGCAGCGCCTCGAGGAGCGCCGCCTTCTCGCGCGCGTGCGTCCGCTGGTCGCCGAACGCTTTGAGGTGGTTGTGCAGCACGGTGAGGATCACCGCCACGTCGGGGCGGACGAGCCGGCCCAGGCGCCGCATCTCGCCCGGGGCGCCGACCCCGATCTCGATGACCGCGAAGCGGTGCCAGGGGCGGACCCGGAGGACGTTGAGCGTGAGCGCCAGCCCCGTGTTCTGGTTGCCGGTCGTGCGGAACGTCGACTGCCGCGACGCCAGCATCGTCGCCAGCATCTCCTTGGTCGTCGTCTTGGCGTGCGTGCCGGTGACGGCGACGAAGGTGGTGCGACGCAGCGCCCGGCGCCAGAGAACCGCGAGCCAGTAGAGACCCTGAGCCCACAGCACGTACGCGGCGCGAGCGGCCAGCTTCCGCACACGACGCGCGACCTGAGGCAGGCCCACGACGCGCATGATACCGTCGCGGGCGAGAGCGGAGCGCTCGCGCCGCGCGCGTTCAGGCGGGGCCGGCGGCGTCCCCAGGGTCATCGCCCGAAGACCTCAGAAAAGCCCACCCGTGCGCTCTGTCGGCGCCCCTGTCGAGGGCGACAGCGACCAGCGGCCGGCGGCCGCCGCCGATCGACCTCACCACTCCAACCCGGCGGTAGCCGAGCCTGAGCGCGGGCGCGATGGCCGCAGGGTTCTCCGGCAGGACGGCGGCCAGCACCGCCCTGAAGCCCCGCTCGCGGAGGGACTGCAGACAGGCGGCGCCCGTCGCCGGCGCCAGCCCCAGGTTGCGGTGCTGCGGCTCGGTGAACGACCGGTAGATATAGGCGACGTCGTCCTCCAGGACCAGCCGGCACCTCAGATACTCGACGTGGGTTTCCCGGAGCGCACACCACCTGGTGTGGCGAAGGCCACCGCCACTCCACGCGCCCCACCCCTGATGACCGGCCTCGAGACGGCGCCGGAAGACCGCCGCGCCCTCCTGGCCAAGGCCTTCGAACGCCGCCTCGTCGTCGCTCCTGAGGGGACGGATCTCCGCCTCGACGCGGGGTAGAACCTGGACGATCGGTTCGTCGAGCCGCCTCTCGAACACGATCAGGCGACGGTACCCCGTGCGGGAGAGGGCGGCGAACCACACGCCCCCGAGCCCCTTCTCGCGGTAGACACGGTCCAGGCGCAGCCAAAACGGGGCCCTGCCCTCGGCCATTCGGGACGACCTCCAACCGGCTCCGGCCGGAACTCTACCACCGCCGCTCCGGCCGCGGCGCGATCGCCGGGGTTGCTACACTGCGCCGGCGCATCCTGGAGGAGACCGGCGGCCCGCGGAGCACGCCGCCGCATCGGGAGTCGGGCCGGTGGGAGATGGGCGCCCACGGCGGGCGGGCGCCGGCGGAGGGGTCGTGACCACGGACGAGCTGCAGGCTCTGGCGAACGAGGACGATGACCCCGCGACCGCAGCCCGCGGCCGGTGGGACACCGAGTACCTCGGCCGTTGCTACCGGTCCGTGGTCGAGACGGCGATGCTGCGGGCTGGCCGCGGGACCAGGACCGTGCTGAAGACGGACCTCTGGAACGAGGCCCTGGGTGGGGCGAGAGACATCGCCGGCCACTTCCACGAGACGCACGGCCATCGCTTCTTCGGTCTCGACCTCGCCCGGAGGGTTTGCGCCGAGGCGCGCTCTCGTGTCCCGACGGTGCGCGTCGTCCAGGCCGACATCAGGGCCCTCCCGTTCCGTCCGCAGTCGTTCGACGTCGTGCTTGACCTCTCGACCCTCGACCACCTGCCCGAGGCCGGGGTCGTGCAGGCCCTCGGCGAGTACGCGCGCGTGCTCCGGGACGGCGGCGTCCTGCTGGTCGTCTTCTGGCAACGCAGCCTTCTCGTGAGGCAGCGGCTCCTGATGAAACGCCTCCTCGGCCTGCGGGAGAAGAGCAACCAGAGCTACTTCGCGCGCGCCGACGTGCGGGCGGGCCTCGGGAAGACCCTCACCGTCCTCGACGAGTTCGTGGCGGGGACGCTGTTCGTCCCCCCGTACCGGCTGATGGGCGTTCTTCTCGATCGGCTGCCGGCCAGGGCGCTCTCGGCGCTTCTGCGCGGGGTGGCGGCTGTCGAGCGCTGGGATGCGGCGCGACCGTTGCTCAAACACGTCGCGGGCCTGTACGGGTTCGCGGCGTTGCGGTCGCAACGGGTGGCTCCTCGCCCCCCGTCCGTCACGCCTTGTAGATCTGCTGTGCGCGCAGCTCCTTGATGCGGTCGCGGATCGCGGCGGCCTCTTCGAACTCCAGCCGCTTCGCCGCCGCCTTCATCCGCTTCTCGAGCTCGGCGATCGCCTTGGCGAGCGACGCCGGGTCGGTGATCTCGGCTTCCCCCACCCGCGGCGGCGCCAGCTCGGCGTCGTGGTCGTCGAGGTTGGAGAGCTGCAGCGGAGCCGGTTTGACAAGCTTTCTTTGTTTCCTTACATTCTACGTGGAGGCATCGCCATGTCCCATGTCGCAACGGTGAGCCCGAAGTACCAGATTTCTCTTCCCAAGGTTGTACGAGAGCGCCTCGGGTTGAAGCCGGGGGACCGCCTCATGGTCGAAGAACGCGATGGCAACGTCGTTCTCACACCCGCGGCAACGGTTCCCAAGGACCAACTCTACTTCTGGAGCAAACGTTGGCAGGAGGGCGAGCGGAGGGCGGAGGAGGACCTTGCCGCCGGCCGCATCTCCCGGCCTTACCGTCCCGGGGAGGCTGACAAGCTGGCGGCCGACCTGCTCGCCAGCAAACGACCTCGACGGAAGAAGCCGTGAACCTCGTCTACACGGATCGCTTCGCCGAAGCAGCCTGCGAGTTGCCGAAAGAGGCCCGCGCCAAGTTGCCCAAGACCCTGAAGCTCTTGGCGGAGGATCACCGCCACCCCGGCCTCCAGACGAAGAAGATCCACGGCGTCCCGGGCCGGGAAATCTTCGAGGCCCGCCTCGACCAGCACTTCCGGCTCACCTTCCACATCCACGGCAACGTGCTGGTCCTACGGAACATCGATCACCACGACAGATGCCTGGAGAACCCCTGACCTGATCGGGGCCAGGCCCTCAGGTTCGCGATGTCAATGACGGCGCGGTAGCTGCATACGCCGCAGTTGGGTA
>JAKAFI010000234.1 GCA_021818005.1 Acidobacteriota bacterium
ACGCGGGTGCGGGTGGTGTGCGGCAGCGTGTGGGGCACGAAGGGTCCGGTGGACGGGATCGCGGCCGACCCGACGTACCTCGACGTGGCGGTGCCGGCCGGGCGGCGGGCGACGCTGCCGGTGGAGACGGCGCGGCAGGCGTTCGCGTACGTGTTCGCGGGGACGGGGAAGTTCTGCAACGCGTCGGGGCCGCTGTCGGTGCCGACCGAGCCGGTGGGGTGGGCCGACACGGCGCCGCCGGCGGAGGCGGCGAACCGGTCGCTGGTGCTGTTCGACCGCGGCGACGAGGTGACGGTGCAGGCCGGCGAGGAGGGGGTGCGCTTCCTGCTGGTGTCCGGGCTGCCGCTGCGCGAGCCGGTCGCGTGGTACGGCCCGATCGTGATGAACACGCAGGAGCAGCTCCGCCAGGCGTTCGACGAGCTGGAGCGCGGGACGTTCATCAAGTAGGACGCCCGCGCCGGCGGCGGCCGTTACGGGTCGCGCTTCAGCGCTTCCTCGAGCGCGGCCGCGAGGACGGCGTCGTGGCTCAGGTCCTGCCGTGTCCTCCCGCGCGTCGCCGCGACCGCCTCGCGGGCGCAGTCCAGCATGTCTCGGAGGAGGATACGGTCCTCAGGCGGCCTCATAGAGCGGGAGGGCCTCGCGCAGAACGCGGTCGCGGAAATGGGGGCTCAAGAAGCCCGGGGTGTTGAGGTCGACGGGCCGGCCGAGGAGCTGCGACAGCTCGTCCTGGATCGCGATGAAGCGCAGGCCGGGGGTCCGGCCGGGCTCGAACTCGACGAGGACGTCCACGTCGCTGTCGGGGCGTGCCTCGCCGCGCAGCGAGGAGCCGAACAGGGCGAGGCGGCGGATGCCGTGGCGCCGGCAGAACGTCGCGAGCGTGTCGCGGTCGACGGCGAAGGCGTGCGGTGACATCGAGTTGATGCTACCACGCTGACCGGATGCGGGGGCGTACCGCCGGCCGCTCGACGGGCGGCTCGGCCGAGGCCGGGTCTGTCGTCGCATGGAAGCGGCGCGCGGCCGGGCGCTCAGCCGCTCGGGGCGAGACGCTTGATGAGTTGCGAGAGGGCCACGCACTCGACCGTGTGCCCGGACGCGCTGACCGCGAAAGGACGAGTCACGTCCGCGGCGACCAGCAGTCGCTCGGCGCGCGGGTACGCCTGCGCGAACGCCACGAGGCCGCGCAGGTCGTCGGTCCGGGACGCCGACCACGTGCACTCGACGGCAACGGGCGGCCGCCCGCGGCGCACGACCACGAGGTCGACCTCGTGGCCGCGCTTGTCGCGCCAGTAGCGGACCTCGAGCGCCGGCGCCTGCGCGTGCAGCTCGTTGAGGACGAAGTGCTCCCAGAGCACGCCGAGGTCGCCCGGTCGTAGGGTGTGCCAGCCCTTGTGGTAGCAGACGAAGCCGGTGTCGAACCCGTACACCTTCGGCGCCGCGACGATCTCCGTCGAGCGCCGCGACGAGAACGGCCGCACGACGTGGGCCACCCGGGTCGCCTCGAGGACGGCCAGGTAGTTGGCGACGGTGGTGCGGCTGATCTCGCACGGCGCGGCGTAGCGCGTGGCCTCGAAGATGCCGCCGCTGTTGGCGAGGAGGAGCTCGACGAACCGCTGGAAGCCGGCGCGGCGCTCGAGGCGGAAGAGCTCCTGGATGTCGCGCGCCCAGAACGAGTCCATCCACTCCTGGTAGTCGCTCTCGACGGGGTGGTCGGCGAGGAAGAACGGCGGCAACCCCCCGCGCTGCAGACGCCGCTCGAGGCCGGTGGCGCCGAAGTCCTCGAGGTCCGCGCTCATCATCGGCGTCAGCCAGACCTCGGCCTTGCGGCCGGCCAGCGTGTCGGCGAAGCGCGCCGACGCCGCGAGGGAGGACGACCCGGTCGCGATCACCCGCGTGTGCGGGAAGTGGTCGGCTGCGATCTTCAGCAACTCGGAGGGGTTGGCGAGCCGGTGCACCTCGTCGAGGACGATCCGCTTCCCCTGCAGGCGATGCAGGAACGCCTCAGGGTCGGCCAGCTCCCGGCGGGTGCGCGGCAGCTCGCAGTCGAAGTACTCGACCCCGGCGATCGACCGCGACAGGACGGTCTTCCCGACCCGCCGCACGCCCGCCAGCCAGACGATGCTGCGCCGCCGCCACTCGCGCTCGACGCGCTCGATCCAGAAAGTCCGCTGCACCATCCGCACGCAGTCTTGCATATAGTGCTACCAAATGCAAGACTATTTGCGTTCGGTGCAGGCGAGCATCGCGTGAGCGATGGGACGGCGCAGGCCCAGCGGTTGCCAACCGAGCCATTCCGGCCCACTCGGCAGTGGGGCGCGGGAACGATCGTGAGATGCGGCCCGATCGTGATGAACACGCAGGAGCAGCTCCGCCAGGCGTTCGACGAGCTGGAGCGCGGGACGTTCATCAAGTAGGCGGGCGACTGGTGCGACCGGCTGTCAACGTCGCCCGGCGCAAGATCGATTGTGCTCGGTTCCAGGGGAGGCACGGCCCGATGCGAGAGCCGGCGCCCCAGGGCCGGAAGCGGGCGGGCCCGGGTTCCCGCGCCCGCGGGGATGCGCACGACGCCAGGTTCATGGCCTCGCCCAGCCCGAGCCCCGGACATTGCCGGCCACTGGCCACCGCCCACAGGTGACGTCGTCAGCTCTTCTCGGACCACGGACCACGGACCACGGACCACGATCCACGGACCACGGACCACGATCCACGGACCACGGACCACGGACCACGATTCCTCCGCGGTCGGGCGTTTACGCGGGCTCGTCCAGGACCTCGCGGATCGTGGCGAAGAGCAGCGTGAGCGGGTACGGCTTGTGGAGGACGCGGCGCGCGCCGGGGAAGCTCGCGAGGTCGATCGAGGCGTCGCCCGACGAGATGATCACCCTGATCCCGGGACGCAGCGCGAGCATGCGCCGCAGCAGCTCCTCGCCGTGCAGCTTCGGCAGCGTGCGGTCGAGGAGCACGAGGTCGATCTCCCCCGCGCGCTCGCGGAAGAACTCGAGGCCCTCCTGGCCGTCGGCGGCCGCCAGGACGGTGTACCCGGCCTGCGCGAGGATCTCGTGCGTTAGCGCGAGGATCTGCGGCTCGTCGTCCACCACGAGGATGGTCTCGGTCCCGCCGACGAGCGCCGGCGCCGAGGCCTCGCGGCGCTCCGGGCGCTCCGCCGCGAGCGGGAGGTAGAGGTGGAACGTGGAGCCGGCGCCCTCGGCGCTGTCGACGTCGATCAGGCCGTGGTGCTGCCGCACGACGATGTTGTAGACCATTGCGAGGCCGAGCCCCTGGCCCTTGCGCTCGCCCTTTTCCTTGGTGGTGAACAGCGGGTCGAACGCCTGCTTGCGCACGCGCGGCGACATTCCGACGCCGGTGTCGGCGACGAGGACGTGGACCCAGCGACCGGCCGGCAGCGGATGCTCGTCGCCGTCGCCGTCGCCGGCGACGTGCTCGCGCGCCTCGATCGTCACGCGGTCGCCGGCGACCGCGCCCTTCTGCTCGATCGCCTGCACCGCGTTGACGCCGAGGTTCATCAGGGCGTGGTAGAGGCTCGACGCGTTCCCGCGCACGAGGAACATGCCGGGCGGGATGAGCATGCGCTTCTCGATGATCCGGTCGGTGGTCTCCGTGAGCACCTCGAACACCTCGGCGGCGACGCGGTGGAGGTCGAAGCTCTCGGACTCGGGCGGGCCGGGGTGCGTCAGCATCTGCAGGCCGCGGACGAGGTCGGCGGCGCGCTGCGAGGAGCGCAGGATGTTCTCCACGCTGCGGAGCTGGCGCTCGTCGAGGCGGTCCCCCGAGATGCGCAAGGCGTCGGCGTACCCCACGATCGCTGCCAGGATGTTGTTGAAGTCGTGCGCAATGCCGCCCGCGAGCGTGCCGATCGAGTCCATGCGCTGGCGCAGCTGTAGCTGCTCCTCGAGCTGCCGCCGCTCCGAGATGTCGCGCACAATCGCCTGCAGGGTGCCGTCGGACAGCTGCTTCGCCCGCATCTCGACGAGGACGCGCGAGCCGTCGCTGCGGGTCAGCAGGCGCTCGTTGACGACCGTCTCGCAGCGGGCGATCAGGTCGTAGCGCAGCGGCGCGGCCGCGAGGACGTCGGGGGCGAAGAGCAGCTCGAAGCCGCGGCCGAGCAGCTCCTCCCGTGCGTACCCGGTCAGCTCGCACGCGCGCTGGTTGACCCCGGTGAACGTGCCGTCCGGGGCCCCGAGGAAGATCGCGTCGGCCGCCTGCTCGAGGATCAGGAGCGCGCGCTCCTCGTTCGCCCGCAGGGCGTCCTGCAGCGCCTGCGTCGCCTCCTCGTACTCGGTGACGTCCTGGATCGTGCCGGTCACCAGCGTGGGCCGGCCGTTCGCCTCGCGCGTCGCCTCGGCGAACGAGTGGACGTACCGGACGGCGCCGTCGCCGTGCCGTCGGATGCGGAAGCGCAGCTCGTACGGCGTGCCACGCTCGACCAGCTCGCGCAGCGCGTGGTCGAGGACGGGGCGGTCCTCGGCGAATGGGATCCCCTTGACGAGGTCGAACGGGAGCAAGTTGTCCGGGGTCGGCGCCAGCCCGTAGATGCGGAACGCCTCGTCCGACGCCCACATCACGCTCGTGCCGAGGTCCAGCTCCCAGCTCCCGAGGTGCGCCACGCGCTGCGCCCGGCGCAGCCGGGCCTCGCTGACGGCGAGGGCGCCACCCGGGCTACGATCGTCGCGGGTCATGTCCACCATCTGAGGTCCAGAAGAGTCGGATCATTATAGCGGCCGTCCGTATCGATCGCAGCGCGGTCGCCTCCGGGCCCGGCGGGCCGGTTCCGGCGCCGCCGGCGCCGCGCTGGGGCACCCGGGCGGTCTCCCCGCCGAGGTGGCGCGGGTGAGCGTTCCGTCGTCGCGTCTGGCAACGGTGGAGTGCCTGACCCCCGACCTTTCCCGCTTCCCATTCCTACGCTGGTCAACTTCGTCGGAGCTGCAAACCGGGCCGACGCCTGCGACCTTGACACCACCCCTCACCCGCGTAGAATCGATCAAGGGGAGAAGCAACGGCAAGATTCTATCCATAAAGTACCTGTGGGGCTTAAGTTACAACGTCTTGAAGTGGTCAAAACGGCTGGACTGCGTCGGCCGGTCCGATCGGTCA
>JAKAFI010000235.1 GCA_021818005.1 Acidobacteriota bacterium
TGGTGCGGCTGCGGCAGGCGAAGGTGGAGCTGGAGGCGGAGGCGGCGGCCGAGCGGGCAGCCCGGGAGCAGACGAAGGACAGCGATCCGCCGGCTGGTGGAACGACAAGCGGTGATGCGCGGCCGCGGCATCGGGTGCAACCGACCAAGGACGGCCGGCCTACCGGCAAGGCGCAGCGCAATTTCACCGATCCGGACAGTCAGATCATGAAGCATCAGGGTGGGTATCTGCAGGGCTACAACGGCCAGTTGGTCGTCGATGAGCGGCATCAGGTCATCGTGGCGCAGGCGTTGACGAACCAGGCTCCGGATGTCGAGCACCTCGAGCCGATGCTGGATCTGGTGGAGGCCGGCACTGGGGCGCGGCCGAGGCGACTGTCGGCGGATGCTGGCTACTGGTCGGAAGGCAACGCCGCCGTGTGTGAAGACCGGGGTGTCAACGCCTTCATTGCGACGGGTCGGCTCAAGCACGGGGAGGCCATGCCGCCCGTGCGTGGCCGGCCACCGAAGGATCTCGACGCGAAAGGGCGGATGCGGCGCACGCTGCGGACGAAGAAGGGCAAGGCGGTGTACTCAAGGCGCAAGGTGATCGTGGAGCCAGTGTTCGGTCAGATCAAGGGACGAGGCTTCTGGCGCCTGCTGCTGCGTGGCCTGGAGAAGGCCCGTGGCGAGTGGGCGCTGATCACCACCGGGCACAACCTGCTCAAGTACTACCGGGTCGCCTGGCGCCCAACGTAGGGCTCCACCCTCCCGAGCACCGCGCCGTCGGCCGGCCCACGGCCACTGACGGATCCACGATCAAGGACGACACGACCTACAACCCGATCTGTTGACCTCGCACCCGAAGGCGCCGTACGACTACATCCTGGGCTGTCGCATGCGGCGGCAGAAGGAGGTCAACGAGGCCGTCCTCGCCAGGGCCGGTCGCTATCAACGAGTCGCGGACAACCTCGAGGTCAAGGAGGTCCGGATCGGTCAGCGGCGCGATGTCGTCTGCCGCAACCCGATCGAGCAGAGGAAGGACGAGCTGGCGCGGCAGGCGATCCTGGAGAAGCTCCAACACACGCTCGAGCACGATGGTCCGAAGGCCATCATCGGCAACAAGGGCTTTGCTCGGTTCGTGAAGGTCAACCGGGGTGCGGTGACGATCAACGAGCAGGCGGTCGAGGCGGATGCCCGCCTGGACGGCAAGTTTGTGCTGCGGACCTCGACCTCACTCTCGGCTGAGGACGTGGCGCGGGCGTACAAGAGCCTGTGGCGGGTGGAGCGGACGTTCCGCGAGACGAAGTCGACGCTGGAGGTGCGGCCGATCTTCCACCACCGGGACGAGACGACGATCGGGCACATCGTGGCGTGCTTCCTGGCCTTGCGCCTGGAGGTCGACCTGCAGCGCCGGCTTGACGAGCGAGGGTGTACGGCGTCGTGGCCGGACCTGATGCGGGACCTGGCGCAGGTGCAGGCGGTTGATCTTGAGCTCGACGGCGAGCGCTACCGGTTGCGCACCGATCTCGCCGGGAGTGCCTTCGAGACGTTCGCCGCGGCCGGCGTGCGGCCGCCGTCGGTGGTCACGCACCTCGGGCCGGCTCCGCCACCACCTTCGCCTCTCGCCCCGCAGGCGGAGCCGGAAATGTAGTGCCAAAGTCAAATCTGTGACACGCAAGCAATTGAAACGGCCAAACTTCCAAAAACAAACTGTCGAAAATCAGTCTGACTCTTCACCTTCAACTCTCCACTCTTCACTCTGAACTCGGCACTCTCAACTCCTCACTTCCTCCGCTCGTTTGCTCCCGCGTCCCTACCGGGCGAACTCGACGGCGCGCGTCTCGCGGATCACCGTGACCTTGATCTGCCCCGGATACGTCAGCTCTCCCTCGATCCTCTTGGCGATGTCGCGCGACAGCCAGACCGCATCCTCGTCCGAGAGCTTCTCCGACTCCACGATGATGCGCAGCTCGCGGCCGGCCTGGATCGCGAACGCCTTCTGCACGCCCTTGAAGTCGTTCGCAATCGCCTCCAACTTCTCGAGCCGTTTGAGGTAGCTCTCGAGGATCTCGCGCCGAGCACCCGGCCGTGCCGCCGACAGAGCGTCCGCCGCGGTCACCAGCACCGCCTCCACGGAGCGCGGATCGACGTCGCCGTGGTGGCACTCCATCGCGTGGATCACCTCTTCGGACTCGCCGTACTTCCGCAGCAGGTCGCGTCCGATGGTGAGATGCGTGCCCTCCATCTCGCGGTCCACGGCCTTGCCGATGTCGTGGAGCAGCCCCGCACGCTTGGTGATGCGCACGTCGACGCCGAGCTCGGTGGCCATGTGCGCCGCCAGCCACGCGACCTCCTTCGAGTGCGCGAGCACGTTCTGCCCGTACGACGTGCGGAACTGGAGCCGTCCGAGCAGCCTGAGGAGCTCGGGGTGGAAGTCCGGCTGGCCCAGCTCGATCGCGGCCGCCTCGCCGTCGCGGAAGATCTTCTCGTCCAGCTCGGTCTGGACCTTGCCGACGACCTCCTCGATGCGGCCGGGGTGGATCCGCCCGTCCAGCATCAGGCGCGCCAGCGCGAGCCGCGCCACCTCGCGGCGCACCGGGTCGAAGCACGAGAGCAACACGGCGCCCGGCGTATCGTCGACGATCAGGTCGACCCCGGTGGCGGTCTCGAGCGCGCGGATGTTGCGACCCTCGCGGCCGATGATCCGGCCCTTCATCTCGTCGTTCGGGAGGTCCACGACCGAGACGGTGCTCTCGACGACGTGGTCGGCCGCGACCCGCTGGATCGCCATGGCGATCAGGCGGCGAGCCCGGTTGTTGCCCTCCTGGGTCGCCTCCTCCTCGATCCGGCGGACGATCTTGGCCGCGTCGATGCGCGCCTCGTTCTCCATCCTCCGGGTCAGTTCGGCCTTGGCCTGCTCCGACGTCAGGCCCGCGATCCGTTCCAGCTGGGCCCGTTGCTCGGCCGAAGCCGCGGCGAGGGCGTCTTCCTGCATCGCGACGACGCTCTCGCGCTCGTCGAGCTGGCGCTTCCTCTCGTCCAGTTCCCTGCTCGTGGCATCGAGCGCACGCACGCGCTCGTCGGCGGCCAACTCGCGCTCATCGAGGCGCCGCTCCGCCGCCAACAGCTCCTGCCGGTACTCCAGCGATTCGCGTTCGAACTCGGACCGCGCCGCCAGGAGCTTTTCGCGCGCCTCGATCTGTGCGTCTTTGAGGCGTTGCTCCGCTTCCTGCTGCGCCGCGCCGAGCACCCTCCGGGCCTCTTGCTCTGCCTCGAGTTGCGTCTGGACCAGCCGCGCCCGGGCGCTGCGCCGGACCAACAAGAAAGCGACAACCGCTGCCAGTGCAACGATCGCTACATCGATGGCAACCACCACGGTGGTCACACACCCCCCCTTTCAATGAACCTGAGCGGGCACTCGATCCGGGGGTGGATGGGGAGGTTAAAGGCCCCCGCCTCGGCCGTGTGAGCAAACCCATTTGAACCTGTAAACCACAGGTAGGGGCCTGGCCCAACCCCCTTCGCTCGCCGTGAGGCTGCTCCGGGGGAAGGGACTCGGAGCCCATCAAATAGGTGTTGGTTCAAGAATAGTTTCGCTCATCACCAACCGCGCAGGGGCCCCCTCTCAAACTTTCCGCGGCCCTCCATCAGGAGGGCGTCAGAACGTCGTCCAACCGCCGGATCAATCCTTCCACCCGCTGCCGAAACTGCTCCGCTCGAACTCCAGGTTCCGTCTCATGTTCCTTGAAAAGCTCGTCCGCGATGTTAAGCGCCGTCAGCACCGCGAGCTTGGACGTGTCCACGTGCGGCGAGACTTCGGCCAGCTCTCGCATCCGCCGGTCCACGAAGCGGGCCAGCTCCTGCACACGCTCGCTCCCCTCCGTGGCGCGCAGCTCGAACCGGCGTCCGAAGATCTCAACCGTCGTTTGGCTGCTCACGGTCGGCGCGCTCCTCTCAATTGGAGTATACACCGACCGTCAAACCCCGGTGGGACAAGCGCTTCAGCGGCTCTTGCCGGGCGCCGCCGGGGTCTCGGAGGAGGTCATCTCGACACGACCCTCGAGCCTGGCGCCCTCGACGACGTGAAGCGCGGGCGCGCTCACATCACCCTTGACGACGGCCGTGGCGAGCAGCTCCACGAGCTTGCTCGAGCTCACGCGGCCGGTCACCGACCCGGCCACCCGGACGACGGTGCCGTGCACGTCCGCCTCGACGGTCGCCCCCTCGGCCACCTCGCACGGCGCTTCCAAGGTGATGTTGCCCTTGAACGACCCCTCGATTCGCACCGCTCCGCGGCCGGTCAAGGATCCCTCGACCCGGCTCTCGCGGCCGACCACGGTCGCGCCGGGCGTCTGCCTGCCCTCGAGTCTGCCGTCCGCATCCTTCGCCACGAGGACCTCCCTGCTCCGGGGGAAGTGGAGCGGGCAACGGGATTTGAACCCGCGACTTTCAGCTTGGGAAGCTGACACTCTACCAGCTGAGTTATGCCCGCTCACGCCCGGATGGGCGCGATGAAAGTACCGTGGGGTCGCCGGGCTGTCAAGGCCGCCCGGTCGCTGCCGCTCGTCTGGCCTTGCGGCGGCGCGTCGGACACCCTACGATGCAGTTGCACGCTGGAGGCGACGATGAGGATGCCCGTGATCGGTGCGCTGATGGTGCTGCTCGCCGCGACCGCGGCGGCGACGGAGAAGCACGAGGTGATCGAGAAGTCGTACCCCTCCTCGGCCGGCAAGGTCGTTCTCGTGGACGCGGGGCCGCTCGACCTGGCCGTGCGCGCCTCCGACATCTCCGACATCCGCCTCAAGGTGGACATCGTGGTGGACTCCCTCACCGAGGCCAAGGCCGAGGCGTGGCTCGCGGCGCACCGCCCCACGATCGAGGACAAGGACGGCGAGCTGCGGATCTCGGCGCCGGACCCAGGGGGCTTGAGCCTGCTCAAGGGCGTGCTCGTGACCCGGGCGCGGATCGAGCTGACGCTCCCGCCAAACGTCCGGCCCGACCTCACTACGTCCTCGGGCTCCCTGCGCGTGGACGGCGAGTTCCCCGAGGTGCGCCCGCTCCGCCTGCGCACCGCGGGCGGCGACAGCGAGCTGA
>JAKAFI010000236.1 GCA_021818005.1 Acidobacteriota bacterium
CTCGAGCAGGTCCTGGCGATGGCCGGTGGTCTTGCGATACCCCTTGCGCTTCTTCTTCTTGAAGATGATCACCTTGTCGGCGCGCAGCTCGCGCAGCAGCGTGCCCTTGACCGACGCCCCAGCCACCAACGGCGTGCCCACAGCGACGCTCGCATCGCCACGGAGAAGGAGAACGCGGTCGAACACGACCTCGGCCCCCGGTTGCGCGCCCGGCCACATCCGCTCCACCGCGATCCGCTGCCCGACCTCGACGCGATGTTGCTTTCCACCCGCTTCCACGATTGCGTACATGCGGACTCCTACCCGACCAGTCGGGGAACGAGGTTTGTACCACACCGGCGCCCGGGTGTCAAACGCTCGCGCTGCCGGCGGGCAGGGCAAAGATCTGCACCGGGCTCGCTTCCACGACCGGCGGGCCAAGCCAGGCGATGAAGGCCGTCCACCGCCTCCACCCCGCGACATCGCGCCACGGCGCCACCGGGTATCCGTTGGCCAGGCGGCTCAGCTCGCCCCAGTTGACCAGGACGTCCGTGTATCCCATGGCGCGAAGACGAGCGCACGCTGCCGCCGGGCTGGCGCTGGTCTCGAGTACGCTGCGCAGTGGCGACACGTCGTACGGCGAGGGCGTCACGAAACGGCGCGGGAACCCGAAGCCCCGCGCCTCACCGACGAAGAGGACGCGCGCGGAGCGGGGAAGCGCCCTCGCCGCCGCGAACGCGGGCCGCGGGTCGTTGGCCACCCACGCCGGGCCTACGCGCAGCGAGGTGATCCCCTCGATCCGAGAGAGCGCCCGCCCGTTCACAGCGACCCCCGCGGCTGCGGCCGTCGAGAGCGAGAGCGCTGCCGCCCAACGTCCCCAAGGCCCTCTCTGCGCAGCGGAGGCGGCGAGGGCGAGTAGAACCGCGGACGCGGGCACGAGGAATCGCGGCACGGTGCCGGTGACCCACCAGGCGAGAACCGCGCCGGCCGCGAGCGCCGCGGCGAGGCGGGGGCGCCGATCGCCGCTGCGTGTCAGCGCCAGGCACGACGCGAGCGCCAGTGGCAGCAGGTACGCGGCGTGGGGGGCGAGCGTCCCCACGAGCTGGTGGAACGCCGCTGTGAACGTCGCGCCGCGGCCGAGCAGGACGCCGGCGTCGCGCCAGAGCGCCCCGAGACCCTCCCGGTGCCACCCCACCGGGGCGAACGGTTGGCCGATCAGGACCGCGTTCTTGAGCCACCACGGCGCGCCCCCGACGGCTACCCCCGCTAGCGCCGCCGCGCCGCTCCGCCACCGCTCCCGGGCGCGCACGACGACGATGCCGACGATCATCGTGCTCCAGGCCAGCGCCTGCAGCCGGGACGCTACCGCAGCGCCGGCAAGCAACCCGGAGATCGCCGCCGTGGTGCGGCCGCGCCCGTGGCCGAGCGCGGCCGCCGCTGCGGCCAGCATGCCAACGAGCGCGTACCCTTCCGCCGCCGGCAGCCCCGGCACCAGGGCGTCACCGGGGAGGAGGGGCACGCACGCGCCGGCGAGGACTGCGCCCCATTTCGGGGCGCCGAGCGTGCGGGCGAGCGCCGCGGCGGCGGCGCCGGCGGCGATGAAGCTGGCCCAGTGGAGCAGCGCCGGTGCCCGATCGCAGCCGACCGAAAGAGGGACCGCGGCCAGCAACTGCGCCAGCGGCGGGAACGTGGAGAAGAGGTCCTCGGGGTGGGCGCGGAGGCCCCCTTCGAGCAGCCCCTGCCACGGCAGGCCGAGGTGGTAGACGAGCGCGTCGTAGAAGAACGGGCGGGTGAGCGCCACCGGCAGCGCGACGAGCGACCCCAGGGCCGGGGCCGCGAGCGCCGACCACCGCCATCCTGTTCTCCGCCAGCGGCCGGCGGCGGCGAGAGCGATGACGGCGGCCCAGAGCGTCCACCGGTTCCACGCGTGGAGGAGCCCGAGCGCCAGGACCGCGGACGCGAGTAGCCAGCACCCCGCGATGAAGTCGGCCGGAAGCCGCAACCCGGGAGGCAAACCGATCCTGGCCAGCCGGCGGAGACGTGCCCCCGCGGCCGTGGCCACGGCCGCAACGGCGACCGCCACGGCCATGTCGGCGCCGGGATGGAGGGAAAGCATGCGCGCAGTCTAGCCGTCTCCGGTCTCGGTCGCCGGGACTCGCGCCGGACGCGAGCCGTGCGGCCGGCCGGGTCACGCTTCCGCGGAGGGTGGATCAGCGGGCGGCGGGACCCGGCGCCGCCGGCCTAGCGGCGAGCGCCCGCACTTCGACCTCGCCGTCCCGGAACACCGGCGTCGTGAACCGTTCGAGCAGCTCCCGCCAGCGCGCCGCCGCCGCGGGCGTGGTCCACCGCAGCACGCGGTACCCGGGGCCCCCGAGTCGGGCGACCTCGCCCCAGTTGATCACGAGGTCGGTGAACCCCGCCGCCCGCAGCTGCTGCGCCGCCGCCGAAGCGCTCGCGGAGTTCTCGACCACCTCCTGCGCCAGTTGTTCGTCGTAGGGCGAGCTCACCTGGTGCGGTCGCGGGCAACCCCACGAGCGGCCCTCGCCCACGACCAGGAGGCGTGCCTGGCGGGGCAAGGCGGCGCAGCGGCGGTACGCGGGAAGAGGGTCGTCGAGGGTCACGGAGTGGCGCCACGCCTCCGCGCTCTCCGCCCCGGACCACACCCGGCCGACGTGCAGCACGCCGAAGAGGAACCCGGCCAGGCTGAGGACGCCGAGGGCGACGGTGACGCCGAGCGCGGCGAGGGCCAGGCCGGCCGAACGGGGTGCCATCCGCCCCAGACCGGCCGCGGCGAGCGCCGCGATGAGCGCGGCGAGCGGCAGGGCGTAGCGCGTGGTCTGCGACGTCACCAGCCAGCCGGCCAGAGCCAGCAGCGCCGCGAGCGCGACCAGGCGACGTTCCCTTCCCGCACCTTTGCCGCCGAGCGCGAACGCCACCAGCGGCAGGACGGCGAGGACCCACCACCCCAGCCCGTCAGGAGGCGCCACCAGGTGGGCGAGGCCCGCCGGGATGCTGGCCGCGCCGCCCACGCCCTCGCGGACGAGCGCCAGGTAGCGCTGGTCGGCGGCGGCCGACCAGCCACGACCCCCGAAGAGCGCCCATCCGAGCGGGAACACCGGGTTGCCCGTGACGACGAGGTTGCGCACCCACCAGAACGAGGAGGCGGCGACCCCGACGACGCCGGCCCACCAGCTCACCGCGAACGCGGCGACGGCAGCGGCCGCCAGCACCGCCGCCGCCGGGACCGCCGCCGTGTACTTCGCGGCCACCGCCAGTCCGAACGCCAGGCCCGCCCCGACGATGCGCGTCCGCCGTGGCTCCTCGCCCGCGACGAGATGGTCCGTCATGACGATGATCCCGAGGAGGACGAGCTGGTCGGCCGCGGCGACGCTGGCGATCCACGTCGCGTGCCAGCAGCCGACCAGCAACGCGGGCGCGACCCAGCGGTAGCGGCCAGCCCCCAGCTTGCCTGCCAGCCGCGCCAGGGCGACGAGCGCGACCACGAACGTGGCCCAGTGCAACCCCGCCGCCGCCTCGGGGAGGCCAGCCGCGACAGGGAGCAGGAAGATGGTTGGCGCCGCCGCCGGGAAGTCGCTGAAGAGGTTGTGCGGCACGATCGCGAAGGTGCGGTTGGCGAGCCACGTCCACGGCAGGCCGAGGTGATAGACGAGCGCGTCGTAGAAGTACGGCGGGAGCAGCCACAGCGGCGCACCCGCCGCGAGCGCCGCGGCGAACACGAGCGCCGCCCGCGGCCGCTCCCGGATCATCGCGGAGGCCCGCCACAGCCCGAAACTCAGCGCTGCGAAACCGACCCAGACGCTCGGACCGGGACCGGCGGCCTGGGCGACCAGCGCGATCACCCACCACGCCGCGGTCCAGCCTCGCACCCAACGGTCGCCGGCCGTCCGCCCGCCGAGCGCCTCGCCGAGACCAAGCATGGCGGCCGCCATGAGCGGCGCCAGAGCCAACGCGGCGAGGAGATGCATGCCGCATTGTGCATCGGTTCAGCTGTTGCCGCCCGTCAGAGCGGCTCGTACAGGGTGCGGCGCTGGCGGGGGGTGAACCCCGCGTCCGCGATCACGCGCTCCATCTCCTCGCGCGTCATCCGGTTGCGGGTGCCGGCGGCGGCGACCACGTTCTCCTCGAGCATGATCGAGCCGAGGTCGTCGGCGCCGAAGAAGAGCGAGAGCTGGCCGATCTTCGACCCCTGCGTCACCCACGAGCCCTGCACGTGGCGGACGTTGTCGAGCGCCAGGCGCGAGATCGCCAGCGTGCGCAGGTAGTCGAACCCGCCGGAGACCGGCACCTGCCCGTCGAGCGCCGTGTTCTCCTCCTGGAACGTCCACGGGATGAACGCGGTGAACCCGCCGGTGGCGTCCTGCAGCTCGCGCACGCGCAGGAAGTGCTCGACGCGGGCGGCGGCCGGCTCGCCGACGCCGAACATCATCGTGGCCGTGGTCCGCATCCCCTGGCGGTGCGCCTCGCGGTGCACCGCGAGCCACTGCTCCGTCGACGCCTTCGCCCGCGACCAGATGCGCTTGCGCGTCTCGTCCTCGAGCACCTCGGCGCCGCCGCCGGGGATCGACTCGAGGCCGGCCGCGCGCAGCCGCGCGATCACCTCGGACAGCGGCAGCTTCTCGACCTTGGCGATGTACCACACCTCGGGCGCCGAGAACGCGTGCAGGTGCACGGCCGGGAACGCGGCCTTGAGCTGCCGCAGCAACCCCTCGTAGAAGTCGATCCGCAGCGCCGGGTGGACACCGCCCTGGAGCAGGATGCCGGTGCCGCCGGCGGCCACGGTTTCCTCGACCTTGCGGGCGATCGTCTCGAACGGCAGCACGTAGGCGTCGGCGTCGCCGGGCGCCCGGTAGAACGCGCAGAACTTGCAACGGTAGACGCAGACGTTGGTGTAGTTGATGTTGCGGTCGATGATGTAGGTCGCCTCACCGGGCGAGTTGAGACGGCAGCGGACCGCGTGCGCGGCCGCGCCGAGCTGGTGCAGGCTCGCCTCGTCGAAGAGCCGCTGCAGCTCCTCCCCGGTCAACCGCCTCCCGCCCACGGCGGCTTCGAGCACCTCCGCCACGCCGACTTCC
>JAKAFI010000237.1 GCA_021818005.1 Acidobacteriota bacterium
CGTCCGAGTTGCCGCAGACCTCGCACGTGGCTCGACGGATCTCACCGTCCCGCCAGATGAAGTCCTCCACCTCGGATTCGCACTCCAGGCAGATGAGATAGTCGGGTCGAGCCATGCACCCCTCCGTGACCGCCGTGCCCACCCACCCCGCGGGCACCGCGAAATGTAGCGAGCGCGCTCGCGAGACGCAAGAACCTCACTCCGTCAATCGCCGCACGCCGAGAACGACGGCGCCCGGCCCCGCGTGTGCCGCCAGGACCGATGTCAGGTTGACGATCGGGATGTCCGCCACCCCGAAGCGAGAGCACAGGCGCTCGGCAAGGTATTCCGCGGCGCCGATCGCGGCGGCGTGGGCGATCAGGAACCTGACCGGTCGACCCTCGGCGAAGCGCGCGGCGCGCTTCACCAGACCGCGCAGCGACGCGGCAAAGCCGATGTGAGTCCCGGCCTTGGCGGACTTCCCGTCCTCCCCGAGCGTGAGGATCGGATGCAGGCCGAGCAGCGTCGCCACCCTCGCCTGCGCCGGCGAGACCCGCCCGCCGCGCACGATCATGTCGAGAGATGCGAGCGAGGCGAACAGCTTGACGTCCTTGCCCGCTTTCTCGGCGATGGCCACGAGCTCGTCGATGGTGCGGCCGGCGGCCACCGCTTCGCCGACGGCCTCGGCGATCAGGCCGAGGGACACCGAGAGCTGCCGCGTGTCCACGACACGGATCCGCTTCGGGTCGACCTGCTGCGCCGCCACGGCGGCCGCCTGGTACGTTCCCGAGACGCCCGCCGAGAGGCTGAGGGAGATTACCGACTCGTGGGTCTCGAGCAGGCGCCGGAACGTCGAGCGAAACTCGCCGACCGACGGTTGCGAGGTCTTCGGCATCACCTGCGAGGACGCCAGCCGCTGGTAGAACTGCGGCGGCGTGATATCGACCCCGTCGATGAACGTCTCGTCGCCGAAGCTCAGCGATAGGGGCACGCGCACGAGGCCGATCGCGTGCGAAACCGCCTCGGGGAGGTCGCATGAGGAATCGGTGACGACCGCCACGGTGGCCTCGCGGGCGGCGAGCTGCTGCAGCACCATGTCGTCGATCTTGGTGCGCACGACCGTGCCGAACGTGGCGAGCAGGGTGAAGAGCGCCTGCGGTTCGTTGGTGTGCAGGTGCACGCGCAGGCGCGAACCGCCGCCGGCCACAACGAGGGATCCGCCGAGCGGAGTCACGGCCTGCGCGATTGCCTTGCGGTCGAGGTGCTCGCCGGAGAGGAGGCCCTCCGAGCAGTACCGGTAGCTGAGGTCGAGGTCCGCGTGCGCCGCCGCGAACGGCATCGACTGCGCCAGCGACAGCCCGGCGCGCCGCCAGCTGGCGGCGTTGCGATCACGGAAGAACGTCGAGACGCCCTCGAGGAAGTACACGAACCCCTGGGCGCCGGCGTCCACGACGCCGTGCTTGGCGAGGACCGCCAGCTGCTTGGGCGTGTTGGCAAGCGCCTCGCGCGCGCGGTCGAGGCCGCGGGCGAGCAACTCGCGGAAGTCGTAAATCCGCGAGGCCGACTCCTCCAGGCCGGCGGCCCAGGCGTTGAGGACCGAGAGGATCGTCCCCTCGACCGGCTGCGACAGCGCCTGCTGCGCGGACTCGGCGCCGCCGCTGACGGCGGCGACGAACTCGCGCGTGGTGACGCTCACGCGCGGCCCGATCGTCTCCGCCATCCCGTGCAGGAACTGCGCGAAGATCGCGCCCGAGTTGCCGCGTGCCCCGTCGAGGGCGGCGTCCGCCGCCGTGCGGGCGGTTTGGCCGACGGTCAGCTCGTTCGGAGTGGTGAGCGCCGCGGCCGCCGCCCGCAGCGTCGAGGCGAGGTTGGCGCCGGTGTCGGCATCGGGAACGGGGAAGACATTGATGCGGTTGAGGGTCTCCTGCTCGCGCGCCACGGCCAACGCGCCGGCGCGCAAAGCACGGGCAAGGCGCGGGCCGGTGAGGAGCTGCACCATCAGGGCTCCCCCGGCGCCGGGACGCATGGACGGCGGGACCGTGGACTACTCGTCGTCATCACTGCCTTCACTGCCTTCGTCTCGGACCGCCATCTCCTCGTACTCGTCCTCGGAGAGAAACGCCGCCGGGTCTTCGTTGCCGCACACCGCGCACACAGCCTCGACCACCCGGCCCTCGACCCACTCGAAGATGTAGGTCGGCGTCTCGCACTCGAGGCAGATCAGGTAGTCCGGCCCCGGCATGCGCCCATCGTATACCACTCCCGGGTGGGGGTCTGCCCGGGCCCGCCCCGGGCTGCTACCATCGCACCGTGAGCGTGTTCGGCCGGCTCTACGACCTTGCCTGGAGGCGGGTGTGTCACCTGGGCGGCGTGGTCCTCCTCGCGCGGGCGGTGGCTGCCCGCCTGGTGACCCCGCCGTGGAGCGTGCGCGACACCGTGCGCCAGCTCGAGGCGATGGGGGTGCGGTCGACCAACCTCGCCTCGGTGATTGCGCTGTTCACCGGCATGGTGCTCTCGTTGCAGACCGCGTACACGCTGGCTGCGTTCGGTGCCAAGCTCTACATCGGGGAGGTCGTGGGGCTGTCGCTGGTGCGCGAGCTGGGGCCGGTCCTCACGGCGCTCATGGTCGGCGGGCGGGTGGGGGCGGGGATCACGGCCGAGCTCGGGAGCATGACCGTGAGCGAGCAGGTGGAGGCGATGCGCTCGCTCGGCGCCGACCCGCTGCGCAAGCTGGTCGTGCCGCGGATGTTCGCGCTGCTGATCGGGCTGCCGCTGCTGGTGGTCCTCGCCGACGTGATGGGGGTCTTCGGCGGTCTGCTGATCTCGACCTGGGAGCTGGGCTTGACGCCGAGCTTCTACTTCAGCCACACGCTGCGCTTGATGACCTACGGCGACTTCTTCTCCGGCCTCGGCAAGTCGCTGTTCTTCGCGTTCGCGATCGGTCTGATCTCGTCGTACAACGGGCTCGGTGCCCGCGGCGGCGCCGACGGCGTCGGCAAGGCCACGACCGATACCGTCGTCGGCGTGGCGATCACGGTGCTGGTGCTCGACTTCTTCCTCACCAAGCTGTTCCTCACGGTATGAGCGAGAGAACCTCCCGCGCGCTGTCCGTCCGCCGGATCACCAAGTCGTTCGGCGCGCACCGCGTCCTGGACGGGATCAACCTCGAGGTCGAGGTCGGCGAGACGGTCGTCGTGCTCGGCGGCTCGGGGGAGGGAAAGTCGGTTTTCCTCAAGCACGTCAACGGCCTGCTCCAGCCCGACAGCGGCGAGGTCGTGGTCCTGGGCTGCCCGGTGTCGGGGCGCCCGGAGAGCGGGCTGATCGAGCTGCGCCGGCGCGTGAGCTACATCTTCCAGCAGGGGGCCCTCTTCGACTCACTGACGGTGGGCGAGAACGTGGCGTTCCCGCTGGTCGAGCATACCCGGCTCTCCGAAGCCGAGGTCGCCGCGCGGGTGGGCGCACTGCTCGACCGCGTCGGGCTTGCCGGCACCGAGCCGTTGCTGCCGGCGGAGCTCTCGGGCGGGATGCGCAAGCGGGTGGCGCTCGCGCGCGGCCTCGCGCTCGACCCCGAGGTGATCCTCTACGACGAGCCGACCGCCGGTCTCGACCCTTTGACCGGGCTGGCGATCGTCGCGCTGATCAAGGACGTGACGCGGAGCACGGGCGCCACGTCGCTGGTGGTGACCCACGACCTGGCGGTGGCCACCGAGCTGGCCGACCGTGTCGCGTTCCTCGCCGGCGGGACGTTTGCGTTCACCGGAGCGCTGGCGGACGCTGCGCGGCAGGAAGGGACCGTGGGGGCGTTCGTGCGCGCGGGAGGCGTCCATGCTTGAATCCGATCGTCGCCGCCGGTTGAAGGTCGGGCTGTTCACGGCCGGCCTGCTGATCGTGCTCGGCCTCATCATCATCATGCTCGGCAAGAAGCAGGGCATCTTCCAGCGCCACGTCATCTACCGGGCGCACTTCGAGCACGTCGGCGGGCTGATCCCGGGCGCGGCCGTCTGGCTCAACGGTGTCGTGGTCGGGTCGGTCGACGCCGTCGAGCTGCCCTCCGATCCGGCGAAACCGGAGATCACGGTCGTGCTGCGGATCAACGCGCGGCTCGCCGGGCGCGTGCGGGCCGATTCGCGGGTGCGCATCCGCACCCTCGGCCTACTCGGCGACCGCTACCTCGAAATCTCGTCCGGCAGCGCCTCGCAACCGGCGTTGCCGCCGGACAGCGTGATCCCGAGCGAGGAGCCGACCGATGTCTCCGCGGTGCTCTCCCGCGGCGGCGACGCGATGACCAACGTGCTGGCGATCTCGACCTCCCTGCGCAAGATCCTCGAGCGCGTCGAGCGTGGCGAGGGCGTTCTCGGGGCGCTCACCGCCAACCCCGAGAGCGGGCGCGAGGTCGTGACCCGACTCAATTCGGTGCTCGGCGAGGCCGACGCTGTGCTCCGCGACCTGCACGAGGGCAAGGGCGCGTTCGGCCGGCTCATCAACGACCCGCAGCTCGGCGATCAGCTCGTGACCGACCTGGCCGGGATGGCCCACGCGGGCCGCGCGGTCGGCGAGGCGCTCGCGCGCGACCTGGCGCGCGACGACTCGGTCGCGGCGGGACTGCTGCGCGACCCGCAGGGCCGGCAGCGCCTGCAGCGCGCCCTCGACAGCATCGCGGAGGCCGGATCCGCGGCGGCCGCGGCGAGCAAGGACCTCACCGAGGGGAAGGGCGTTCTGCCGCGGCTGCTCAACGACGAGGCGTACGCCAAGTCTTTCCTGGCGGACCTGGCCGGCCTGACCGCGTCGCTGCGCCAGGTGGCGGACAAGCTCGACCACGGTCCGGGCAGTGCGTCGATCCTGCTCAACGACCCAACGCTGGTGACGGACCTCGAGAACGTGGTCCGCGGGGTGCAGAAGTCGAAGCTCGCGACCTGGTTCATCCGCAACCGCCGCGCCGCGGGCGAGCGGGCGGCGGCCGGCCCCGGCGGCGGTCTGGGCCCCGAAGGCGTGCCGACCCCGCCGGGCAGGAAGTGAAGGTGCGACCGGGCACGGCCTGCGGGGCCGCGTCCCCGGGTGGCGGCCATGCCTGATCCTGCCGACGCGG
>JAKAFI010000238.1 GCA_021818005.1 Acidobacteriota bacterium
CCCCGGGCAGGATCAGGCCGGCGATGCGCGCGATGCGGGCGGCGGCGTCGGTGACCATCAGACGCAACCCGCCCTCCCCCGGCGCGTCGAGGCCGCGGTCGGCGAGCAGCGCCGCGACCTCGCCGGCGACCGCCTCGGCCGAGTCGACCAGGCGCACGCCGTCGCCGAGCGCGGCGGCGATCGCCGGCCGCAGCAGCGGGTAGTGGGTGCACCCGAGGATCAGCGTGTCGACCCGGCCGCCGGCGAACGGCTCGAGGTAGAGCGCGGCGACCTCGCGCGTGACCGGGTGGTCCCACCACCCCTCCTCGGCGAGCGGCACGAACAGCGGGCAAGCGCGCGCCACCGTCTCCACCTCGGGCCGGATCGCGCGCAGCGCCCGGCCGTACGCGCCCGAGGCGACGGTGGACTCGGTGCCGATCACGCCGACGCGACCGCGCGTGACCGCCGCCGCGGCGCGGGCGCCGGGGGTGACGACGCCGATCACCGGCACGTCCATCGCCTCCTCGAGCGCCGGCAGCGCCGAAGCGGAGACGGTGTTGCACGCGACCACGAGCAGCTTGATCCCGTGACCGGCGAGGAAGCCCGCGGCGCGCGCGGCGTAGCGGACGACGGTCTCCGCCGACTTGGTCCCGTACGGCAGGCGGGCCGTGTCGCCGAGGTAGAGGAAACGCTCGGCCGGCAGGCGGCGCCGCAGGGCGGCGAGCACGGTCAGGCCGCCGATCCCCGAGTCGAAGATCGCGATCGGCCGCGCGTCGGTCACGGCGCCACCAGCTCCGGGTCGGGCGCGAGCGGGCGGGAGAGGTCGAGGTGCCCGAACGTCGCCACCTGCTGCCCGCCGAAGAGCAGCTGGACGCGGCGGACGCCGGGGCAGTTGGCGGCGATGCTGTTGACGGCCGCGTAGGCGAGATCGATTTCGCCGTCGGTGCCGGAGACCGCGTCGGCGGGCGGCGGCGTGAGGTCGACCCAGGCGTTGCCGTCACGGTCGACGAACACGGCCTGCACGGTGGCGCCCCACGGCACCGCCGGCGCGAAGCCCTGGCGCGAGCCGGCGACGAGCTCCTCCATGACCAGCTTGATGCGCGCCGGGATCGCGGCCGGCAGCTCCGGCACCTCGCGCGCCTCGCGGTGGAGCATCGCGTCGTCGCCCGGGAAGAAGAGGACGAGCGCGGCGGGGACCGGCGTCGGCGCCGGCGTCGCGGCTTCCGGCGCGGCCACCGGGACGGGCGCCTTGTGACGGAGGCTGAGCAACACGACGACCGCCAGGACGCCGAGCACGATCAAGGTCGCGACGATCGGACGCAGCGGCTTCATGGCGTCGGCGTGCCGGCCGGTGACGCGGCCGGCGCCGGCGTCGTGCCTGGGGTCGGCGTCGGCTCGTGCAGGTAGGCGACAATCGCGTCGGCGATCGCCCCCGCGATTTGCTGCTGCGTGTCCGGCTGCGCCAGGCGCGCGGCCTCTTCGGCGTTGGAGAGGAAGCCGACCTCGACCAGCGCGGCCGGCATCGTGGCGCCGGTCAGCACGACGAACGGCGCCTGGCGGATGCCGCGGTCCTTGATCCCCTGCAACTCGTTGAGCCGCTCCTGGATGTCGCGCGCCAGGCGGGCCGAGTTGTTGAGGTTGGCGACGTGGGCGAGGTCCCAGAGGATGAGCTGCACGGTGTCCGGGCTCGCCGAGGCGTTCTCGCGCGCGGCCGACTGCGCCGCCTGCTGGTCGGAGGCGTCGGCGCTCATGTAGTACGTCTCGGCGCCGTGCGCGCCGCGGGCGGGCGAGGCGTTGGCGTGGATCGAGACGAACACCGTCGCCTGCAGGCGGTTGGCGATCGCGGTCCGCTCGGTCAGCGCCACGGTGTCGTCGCCGTCGCGGGTCAGGCGCGCGTTCACGCCCTCGCTCTGCAGCTTCGCCGCGACGGCGCGCGCGACCGCCAGCGTGATGTCCTTCTCGAGCTCGCTGCCGGGGCCCTTGGCGCCCTGGTCGTCGCCGCCGTGGCCGGGGTCGAGGACGACGAGCGGCCCGCTGCGAGGCGTCGCGATCGGGGCCGCGGCCGCGGCGGCGCCGAGCTGGATGATGAAGCGCGGCGGGTTGTCGAGGGGGTAGGTGTTGACCACCTCGGAGCCGCGGGCGAGGCGCAGCGTCAGCGCGTTGCCGCGCAGCTCGCCGCCGAGCAGCTCGGCGTCGGGCGCGATCGGCTGCGCGAGCGTCACCGGCTTCGCGAACTGCAGCAGCACCGAGCCGGCCGCGGCCACCACCTGCGGCCGCTGCGCGCTCCCGCGCACGACCAGCGTCGTCCCGGCCGGGGCGCGCACCGCGGTCACCGTGATCGCGTCCCCGGCCGCGGCGTGCGCCAGCTCGAACCCGGAGCCGGCGGCACGCACCGTCCAGCCGAACGGCGCCAGCAGCACGGCCGCGGTCGCCTGGGCGCAGACGGTGTGGCCGTCGAGCAGCCGCAGCGGCCCCGGGAGCGGCGTCAGCCGCCCGTCCACCACGGCGAGCGACCCGCCGGGGGTGAACTGCACCTCGTGCTCGCCGGCGGCGGCGCTGTAGCTCCCGGCCGCGGGCGCAAACGCGACCTCGACCCCCGCCAGGCGCAGCAGCGCCACCGCGTCGACCAGGTCGCCGCGGGCGAAGACCTCCTGGGGTCCCTGTGGGGTCGTGACGGTGACGGCCGCCGCCGCGAGCGGCAGCAGCGCGAGAACGGCACAGGCGATCGCGATGGTCTTGTGCATGGCCCCGTTGCGGGACGCCGATGCGCACGTCCCTGAGCCAGCGAGGGTACACGCTCGCCGCGGGAGGAAGCAAGGCCGCGCCAACGCCGCGCCAACGTCGAACCGTCGCGGCCTCCGGTTCGGCTTCAGGGGGCGAGGGGAGGCGTGCCACGTTTCAGGCTGACCGAGAGCCTGTCGATTTCAAACGAAGCCCAGCAGACCCTCGCCAGCTCATGGCCTATACCCCGCCAGGCCGCGTTGATCACCTTGAAGTTCTTCGCCTGCAAATACTCAACGGTGGGGATGAAGTCTTTGTCGGCCGACACGAGGATCGCCACGTCGTAGGCTCCTTCCCAGGCGAGTCCCATGAGGTCGGTGACGATCCGCGCGTCGATGGTCTTCTCCGCCGCCCTGCCAAAAAGCGCTTGGCAGGAGGGGCAGACGTCAAACTCCTTGTCACATGACCGACAGTGGACGGGGTGTTTGTGCCAATGTCGCTCCGAGGTGAAAACCCGAATCCCGGGTTGCCGGTCAAGGAAGTTGTGCAACCACGCCTTTAGCTTGTCTTCGCGCCCAGCTTCGTAGCCGGCATAAACCCTCGTCTCCTCAAGCGACAGAGGCGCCAGATTTGCGGCGGCAAGAACGACCGACGCCTCTTGACATAGGACCGATGCAAGTCTTGGCCAATCACACCGAGCACTCGGATTGCGCTCGCTCCACGTCAACTGAAAATTCCAGAAGTCAACGAACACGCGGACCCGCACGAGGCCTCCGAAAAAGATTCGAGGAGCCAAGTGGCTCCCCGGGACAGACATTCGCGCCAGCAAGCTGACGCGGGACACGCATGGTTTAACTATAAGACAGGCGCAGCGTTTGTCAAGACCTGCCAGGCATTGATGGCGTGGCTCCCAGCGCCTCGCTCTCGGCCTCGCGGCGCAGGCGATCGCCGACGGCGGCGGCGACCTCCTCGACCCCGGCCGCGTAGCCGGCCACGCGCAGCGTGGTGACGAAGTCGAGGTGGCGGCGCCCGGCGCGGTACGCCGGCTCGCGCGACGGGTGGCGCAGGTAGCGTTCGAGCAGCGCGAGGTCGGAGTCCACCAGGATCGAGACCTGGAACAGCACGCGGCCGCCGGCGAGGCGCAACGAGCTGCCGGCGATCTTGCGCTCGCCGAGGCAGAGGTCGGAGACGCCGCGCATCGCGACGCCCGCGACGCCGAGCCGGCCGAGCGCCTCGGCCACCGCCCCGCACAGGCGGCGGAAGACCGGCTCCGGGAAGCGCCCCGGCTCCCCGGCCAGCACCGCCGAGGCCGCGACGACGCCGGGCGAGAGCACGACCGCGCCGCCGCCCGAGGGGCGCACAACCACCGGGACGGCGTCGGCGGCGCAGCGCTCGAGGACGATCTCCCGCGCCGGCTCGCGCGACCGGCTGACCACGACGACGACCTCGCGCGCCGCCTCGACGCGGACGAGCGGCCAGCTCGCCTGCTCGAGGTCGACGCCGGCAAGCGAGCGGGCGTGCGCGCTCGGCGGCGGCAGGGAGCGGTTGCTCACCTTCGGGATTGTAACGGCGGCGCCGTCGCGGCGTCCGGCGCGCCCACTTGCGCTCGACGTGTCCTATACTTAGACGATGAAATGGCACGTCCTCGGAAGCTTCGGCGGGTCGAGCCCGACGTGCCGGATGACATCGTTCCTCATCAACGACGAGCTCGCTCTCGACGCCGGCTCGATCACCCAGGCGCTGCCGCTCGACGCGCAACGCCGCATCCGCCAGATCGTCCTCACCCACTCGCACCTCGACCACACCGCCTCGATCCCGTTCCTGGTCGAGAACAGGTTCGGTGAGCAGCGTGAGGCGCTCGAGATCCTGGTCACGCCGCAGGTGCTGCACACGGTCAAGCGGCACTTGTTCAACAACGACACCTGGCCGGACTTCACCCGCATCCCCAACGACATGCTGCCGGCGGTGCGCCTCGTCGAGGTCGAGCCGCGGGCCACGTTCGCCGCCAGCGGGGTGCGCCTGACCTCGGTGCCGGTGCGGCACACCGTTCCGACGCACGGCTACCTCGTCGAGGACGAGGGCGGCGCCGTGCTGTTCACCTCCGACACCGGTCCGACCGAGGAGGTGTGGGCGCTCGCCAATCACACGCGCAACCTCAAGGCGGTAATCGTCGAGGTCTCGTTCCCGAGCCGGATGCAGGCGGTGGCCGACGTGTCGCTGCACCTGACGCCGACGACGCTCGCCGCGGAGCTCGCCAAGCTCAGGCGCGACGTCGCCGTGCACCTCTACCACCTCAAGCCGGCGTACGTGGACGAGCTGCGCCAG
>JAKAFI010000239.1 GCA_021818005.1 Acidobacteriota bacterium
CAAGCCCGGCCAGCGCCTCCGGCGGGGGCGGCGGTTGCGGGCAGTACCCGTCGAGGTACGGCCGCACCGCGGCCGGCGGCGGCGCGGCCCCGATCGCGACCACCGGGACCCGGCGCGCGGCGAGCGCGACCGCGGTCTCGAGCCAGCGCTGGTCCGGCTCGGCGGGGGGCGGCGGCAGCTCGAGCAGGTAGCCGGCGGCGCCGGCGGCCGGCGCGCCGGCGCCCGAACGCACGAGCGCCCACGGCGACGGCCCCTCCCGCGGATCGGGGATCACCCGCGGGAGCGTCGGCGCGGCGGCGAGCAGCAGCGAGGCCAGGAGCATGAGCGAGCGTTATAGCAGACGCCGCGGGTGGTGCCGAAGGTAGGCGAGAAGAAGCAGAGGTGCGCGGGCGAGGGCGCCCGCGCCACAGGCTGCAGGCGACGGCGGCTCAGTGGCCGGAGGGGATCATCTCGCCGGCTTCGACGGCGAACTTCACGGTGTTCTCCTCCGGCGTGATCGGGCACTGGCCGGAGATGCCGTAGGCGCAATCAGGGTTGTAGGCGTGGTTGAAGTCGATGCTCACGACCCCGCCCGGCAGGCGCTCGACGTCGACGTAGCGGCCGGCCCCGTACGTCGTCGTTCCCGCGCCGGCGTCGCGGAACGGCAGGAAGAGGTGGTCCGGGACCTGCGTCGCGATGTCGTCGAGCTGGAAGATCGAGAGCACCGCCTCGCCGTTCGGAAAGCGCAGGCGGACCCGTCCGACGCGGTGGGCGGGGCGCCGGCTGCCGTCGCTGGCGGCGAGCACGAGCGGCTGCGGCGGGGTCACCGGCTCGATCATCGCCTGGAACCGGTACGCCGGGTCGAACGGGAAGAACCTGAGTCCGCGGAAGTGCGCCGCCGCTGCGGCGGGGAGCGCCGCCTTGACCGCCTGCTCCCGCTCCTCGCGGTACTTCAGCTCGGGACCGGGCAGCGGCGGGCGGCACCCGGCGAGCGCGACGAGCGACACCGCGACCGCAGCGGGGGCGAGCTGCGCGTACGTGCGGGGCGGCCGGGGCATGCGCGGCGCGCGTCAGAAGATCACGTGCTGCACGTAGAAGTTCTCGGGGGTGACCTTGCCGGTCGCGAGCTCGGCGGCGTCGGCGGCCGAGAGCCGGAAGACGCCCGCCTCCTTCCCCGCCTCGTTGAGCATCTGCAGCTCGACGCGCTCGGGGAGGCGGTCCGGGGCCTTCTTCGCGAGCAGCTCGTACGTCTCGGCCACCGCCATCAGCGCCTTGAGCGTCTCCGGCTGGCCGTTGACCGAAATCTCGATGAATAGGTAGTTCGGTTTGGTTCCCTGGGAGGTGCGGTAGAGGTACAGGTGGTAGCTCTCGAGACCCTGTTGGAACGCCTCGTCGACCTGCGGGTCGTGGTACCGGGTCTCGCGGAAGGTGATGCCGGGCGTCGGCGTCGGCAACGCCGCCTCGCCGACCTTGGTGGCGATCCCCTCCTGGAGGTGGCCGAGCTCCGTGATCGGCGGCGTCGGGGTGGGCGTCGGCTCCACCTTCTTCGCGTCCACCCACGCGAGCAACTGCGCGTCACCGAGCCCCTGGCTGTTCGCCTTCTCGGTCGCGGTGACGTCGACCTGCGACAGCGGGATCGAGGTGTAGGTGCCGATCTTGGTCACGAACAGCGCGTTCGGGCCCTTGACCTGGTACTTGTCCTTCGCCACGACGCGCGCGCCGTTGCGCAGGATGATGACGTACACGGCCATCGCCTGCTGCGCCGCGAACAAGAATATGGCACCGAAGAGAACGGCTCTCTTCACTTTGACAACCTCCTTGCCTCGGCTAGTATAGCCCCGGTCTGGGGGAGCCGCGATGCTGATCGTCATGACCGTGGGGGCCACCCCGCAACAAGTCGAATCGGTGATCGAGCGGGTCGTCTCGCTCGGCCTGAAGGCGCACCCGATCCCGGGGGCGCAGCGGGTGGCGATCGGTATCACCGGCAACCAGGGGGCGGTGGAGCCGGCGCTGTTCGAGAGCCTCCCGGGGGTGCTCGAGGTCATCCCGGTCTCGCACCCATACAAGCTGGTCAGCCGCGAGGCGAAGCCCGAGAACAGCGTCGTCGAGGTCGGCGGCGTGGCGGTCGGCGGCGAAAGCTTCGCCGTGATCGCCGGCCCGTGCTCGGTCGAGACGCCGGAGCAGACGCTGACGATCGCGCGCGCCGTCCGCGCGGCCGGGGCGCAGATCCTGCGCGGCGGCGCGTTCAAGCCCCGCACCTCGCCGTACGCGTTCCAGGGGCTGGGGGAGCCCGGCCTCGCGATCCTGCGCGACGTCGGACGCGAGGTGGCGATGCCGGTGGTCTCCGAGGCGCTCGACGAGCGCTCGCTCGACCTCGTGCTCGAGTACTGCGACATGGTCCAGGTCGGCGCGCGCAACATGCAGAACTACTCGCTGCTCCGCGCCGCCGGGCGGGCGCGCAAGCCGGTGCTGCTCAAGCGCGGGATGGCCGCGACCGTGGAGGAGCTGCTGATGGCGGCCGAGTACCTGCTCGCGGAGGGAAACTACCAGGTCGTGCTCTGCGAGCGCGGGATCCGCACGTTCGCCGACCACACGCGCAACACGGTCGACCTCGCCGCCGTGGTCGCCGTGCAGCGCCTCTCGCACCTGCCGATCATCGTCGACCCGTCGCACGGCACCGGCAAGCGCCACAAGGTCGTGCCGCTCGCGCGCGCCGCCGCGGCGGTCGGCGCCGACGGGCTCATGATCGAGGTGCACAACGAGCCGTCACACGCGCTCTCCGACGCGGCGCAGGCGATCGTGCCCGGCGAGCTCGCGCAGCTGCTCGGCCAGCTCCCGCTGCTGCTCCCGCTCACCGGCCGGCGCATGGCGGCCCAGGCGCAACCCGCGTAACCGAGCATGCTCCCCCTCCTTCTCCCGCTCCTGCTCTCCTCGGCGTTGACCTGGCTCGACCCCGGCGCGGTCAAACCCGGTCAGCCCGGGGTGTGCGTCACCGAGTGGACCGGCGGCCGACACCGCGAGATCCCGGTGACGGTGATGGGTGCGCTCGACGCCACAGCGCCCGACGGGCGCGCCGTGCTCGTGCGCATCGACGACCCCGAGCTCAAGGGCACCGGCGTCGTCGCCGGGATGAGCGGCTCGCCGGTGTACGTGGGCGGCCAGCTCCTCGGCGCCGTCGCCTTCGGCTGGACCTGGGCGCAGGAGCCGCTGGCCGGCGTGACGCCGTTCGCCGACATGCGCTCGATCCCGCTGGCCGGCGAGACCGTGCGCGCCGCCGCCCCGACGCTGGCCCAGCTCGCCGCGGTCGCGGGCGGGCGGCTCGACCCGCGGGCCGTGCTGCCCCGCCTGCCCGAGGGTTCACGGTCGGCCGGCCCGCTGCTCGCGGTGGCAGGCCTACCGGCGCCCTCCGGCCTCGCCGGCGAGCTGCTCGCGGGGGCCGGGGTGGAGCCGACCGCGGCCGGGACCGACGCCGGCGTCGGCGGGGTGCCGGCCCCCGGCGAGATGATGGCGGTGGAGCTGATCTGGGGCGACGCCTCGGTGGCCGCCGCCGGGACCGTGACGGCCCGCGACGGCGACCGCGTCTGGGCGTTCGGCCACCCCCTCTACGACCTCGGTGTCGTGCGGCTGCCGGTCGCGCGCGCCCGCGTGCTCGCGGTCCAGACCTCCTACCAGAACCCGTTCAAGGTATTCACGATCGGCCGGCCGTTCGGGACGCTGGTCGCCGACCGCCGCTCCGGGGTCGTGGCGCTGGTCGGCCGTCCGCCGGAGGGCACCGCCGTGACCGTCCGGGTGGCCGACGTGGCCGGGAGCAAGACGTGGCACTTCGCGGTCGCCGACACGCCGATCCTGCAGCCGCTGCTCGTCACCTACCTCGCCAGCGCGTGCCTGACCGCGCGCGGGGCCGCGGTCGGCGGCGCCTCGGTGCGGCTCGACCTCGGGGTCCACACCTCCGACGGGCGCGCGGTGTCGGTGCGGCAGGCGGCCCGCGGGGCGGACGCGATCGCCCGGCTGTCGGCGTTCGCGGGCGCCGTCGTCGGCTTCCTCGCCAACTCCCCGTTCCCGCACCCGACCGTCACGGCGGTCGATCTCACGCTCGCCCGCGAGGAGCGACCCGAGGGCGCCGCGATCGCCGAGGCGATCCCGGAACGGACCACGGTCGCCCCCGGCGAGAGCCTCGCCGTGGACGTCCGCCTAGATCCGTACGAGCGGCCGGTCGAGCATCGGCGCGTCACGATCCGGGTGCCGGCCGACGCGGTCCCCGGCGCGATCAACCTGGTGGTCGCCGACGGCGCCTCGTGGAGCGGCTACCGCCTGCGGGCGGAGGGGATCGACCCGGCCGACTACGCCGGTCAGCTCGACCAGCTCCGCCGTCTCGGCAGCAGCACGACGCTGGTCACCGCCCTCGAGGCACCGGATCGCGGCGTCGCCTACCCGGGCGTGTCGCAGCCCGACCTGCCGCCGTCGTGGTCGGCCACGCTCGCCGCCGGCCTCGGCCCTCGGGCGCTCACGCGCATCCAGACCGCCGTCGTCGCCAGCGTCCAGAGCGACGGCACGCGGCCGCTGGAGGGGTTCGTCCGCGTCCCGCTCACGGTCCGCCCGCGCCAGGAGGTGCCATGAAACCGATCGCCGCCGTGCTCTCCCTCGTCGTCCTGACCTCCGCCCACGCCTCGCAGACGCGGCAGTTCGTGCTCGACACCGCGCCGGCGCTCGCCGGGGCGACCGGGCGCGGGGTGGCGGTGTTTCCCGACGGCTCGCTGCGGCCGCTGCCGCCGCTCGACACGGTCGCCAGCTTCAGCGAGCCGCTCGGGCTCGCGCTCGCGGTGGCGGGCGACGGGACCGCGTTCGTCGGCACCGGCCACCCGGCGCGCGTCTATCGCGTCCGGGAGGGCAAGAAGGAGCTGCTCGGTGAGGTCAAGGCCGACCAGGTCACTGCCCTGCTCATCGATCCCGCGGGCGACCTGTGGGTGACCACGGCCGCTCCGGCGCTGCTCCTGTGCGCCAAGGGTGGCGCGGCCCCGCTCGAGCGGGTGGCCGCGCC
>JAKAFI010000013.1 GCA_021818005.1 Acidobacteriota bacterium
CCAGCACGCTCATCGTCATGACGCCCGCGATCCACCGGATCATCGTGTCGCCTCCCGTGCTCTCGCACGGTACGGGCGCCCCGTCGCGGTGTCAAACGGACCCGGCCCGGCAGGCGAGGGTCGCGGGAAGAATCAGCAGCAAAAGAAAGCGGAGGAATGCTAGAAGGCAGAGGAAAGACAAGACAGGTCCGCGTGCCTTGCCTCCGTGTCTTCCCTTTCCCCTCTTCCCTTTTCCCCCAGCTCTTCCCCGACGCTGCCCCGCACGGCCGGGTCAGCGGCCGGCCAGGGCGGCCAGCGCCGCGACCTCGGCGGCGTTGAGCTCGCGGCCCTCGCCCTCGGGGAGGTCGCCGAGCTCGAGCGGGCCGACCGCGGTGCGCACCAGGCGGCGGACCTTGAACCCGGCGGCGAGGAAGAGGCGCCGGATCTCGCGGTTGCGGCCCTCGTGGAGGACGACCTCGAGGCGCGTGCCGCCGCGCGGCGCCTTGCCGAGGCGGCGCACCTCGGCGGGGCGCGCCGGCTGGCCGTCGATCACGAGGCCGCCGCGCCGCATCGGCTCGAGATCCTCCTCGCGCGGAAAGCCGGTCACGGTGACGAGGTAGCGCTTCGCGACCGCGCCCGGGTCCATCAACTGCTGCGCGAGGCGCGGGTCGTCGCAGAACAGGAGCAGCCCTTCCGAGTCCTTGTCGAGGCGGCCGACCGCGTACCAGTCGCCGTAGGCGTCGGGGAGCAGCTCGAAGACGGTGCGCGCCCCGCCCTCGCGCACCCTTGACACCACGACCTTGCGCGGCTTGTGCAGCGCGTAGATCCGCGCGCTCAGATCCCCCCCTCGGGACGGAACGCCGTGTCCCAGAGACGGCGCGCCCAGCCGCGCATGCCGAACTCGCTTCCCCTGCCCCTGGCGCTGTCGCCGAGCAGCCACTGGCGC
Organism: Acidobacteriota bacterium; assembly: GCA_021818005.1. Taxonomy (GTDB): domain Bacteria; phylum Acidobacteriota; class Thermoanaerobaculia; order Thermoanaerobaculales; family Thermoanaerobaculaceae; genus RBG-13-68-16. Next base: position 926 of record JAKAFI010000013.1, read on the forward strand.
AGCGGCACGGAGAAGCCGGTCTTCTTACGCCGAAATACCTCCGCCGGCAGCGGCTTCGATGGGCTCGCCGGCAGATACCGCTTGCGGTCCCCCCGGGCGCGCACGAGCAGCGGCGCCACCGCGCGCAGCAGGTGGGCCTCGACGAGCGGAACCCGCACTTCGAGCGAGTGCGCCATGCTCGCCCAGTCGATGTCGCGCAAAAGTTGGTCCTTCATGTAGAAACGCGAGTCGAGCGCGACGATGCGCTCGAACGCCCGCCCGGGGTCGGGGTCGAGCCCGGAGGCGAACAGGCCGATCGGGTCGAGGCGCCGCATCCCCTCGCGCGCCGCCTCCTCGCCGATGATCTCACCGAGCTCCCACGGCATGAACATCGCGCGCAGCATGAAGTACGCGCTCGGATAGTCGCGCGCGTACTTGATCACCGCGCCGCTTTTCGGGCTGACGCGCGCGCTGTGCTTCGGGGCGAGCGCCCGGTACGCGGCCAGCACCGCGTCGCCGAGCCCGGGAATCCGGGACGGCACGCCCCAGAGCCGAACGGCGAGCGGCACCTTCCAGTAGGTGAAGTAGCCGCCGAGCAGCTCGTCGCCGCCGGTCCCCGACAGCGCCACCTTGATCCCGACCTCAGCCACCGCGCGGGAGACGAAGTACGAGTTGATCGCGTCCACGGTCGGCTGGTCCATCGCCGCGATGACGTTGGGAAGCTCCCGCTCAAACTCGTCCTTCGAGATCACCCGTGTGGTGTGGTCGGTGCCGTAGTACCGCGCGACCTCCTCGGCGAGCGGCGCCTCGTCGCGTTTTGTCCCACGGTACTCGGTGAACGCGAGCGTCACGGTCTTGAGGTCGGCCGCGCCGGCGTCGCGGGCGAGACCGATGATCGCGGTCGAATCGCGCCCCGAGGAGAGGAACGCCCCGACACGCACATCGGAAACAAGGTGATAGCGCACGGATTCCAGGAAGGCGCGCCGCATCCGCTCGCCGCGCTCCTCCTCGCCGATGGCGGCAGGGTTGGCGACGGCGTCGGCCAGGATCGCGGCGATCGAGGTGTAGGCGGTCGGCTCAGTGACGCCGCGCTCGTCGACCCAGGCGAAGCTCCCGGCCGGCAGCGCGCGGATCGCCTCGTACAGAGTGAACGGCTCCGGCACCGAGCCACGCAGGAAGAACCCGACCACGCCCGCGGGGTCGTGCCGGCGCCCGACGCGGCCGCCGGCGAGCAGCGCCCGCACCTGCGAGGCGATCCGCACGCCGTCTCCGCCCGCCGAGTAGTACAGCGGCTTCACGCCGTACAGGTCGCGCGCCAGCAGCACCCGCTGCACCCGTGCGTCCCAGAGCGCGAACGCGAACATCCCGCGCAGCCGCGGCAGCATGTCGGTCCCCAGCGCCGCGTACAGCTCGAGCAGCACCTCGGTGTCGGAGGTGGTGCGCAGCGAGGCGCCGCCGTCGGGGAGCAGCGCGCGCAGCTCGCGGTAGTTGTAGATCTCGCCGTTGAACGTGATGACGCGGCGGCCGTCGGCGCTGGCCATCGGCTGCGCCGCCGCGTCGGACAGGTCGATGATCGCGAGGCGCCGGTGCGCGAGGCCGACGCGGCGGTCAGGGGAGATCCAGGAGCCGTGGCCGTCGGGGCCGCGGGAGGCCATCGCGTCGCGGATGCGCTCCAGCTCCCCGGGTTCCACGCCGGGTGCCCGGGGGTCGAGAGCGACGATCGCGGCGATTCCGCACATGGCCGTGGCGACCCCGTCCGACGGGCGCAGGGTCGTCGCATTATCGGGGATCCGTCTGGCCGGTCAAGGGTTTGGGCGGTGTGGTCGCGGCCACGGCCGGCGCCGCGCCGGGGTCCGCGCCCGGGTTGGGGTTGCATTCCCGGCCACACGGAGTAAAGTGACCCTTTGGTCATTCTGCTGACCGAAGGGTTTTGACGCGACGATGGGGAAGACGAAACGCGAGGTGGTTACCGAGTTCCGCACCGGCGAGCTGCTCGCCGCGGCGCGGAGGGTTTTCGCCGAGAAGGGGTTCGACGGCGCCACGATCGAGGGCGTCGCGGCCGCCGCCGGCGTCGCCAAGGGGACCGTCTACCTCTATTACCGCTCGAAACAGGAGCTGTACGGCGCGGTGTTCCGCGAGGGGATGCTGGCGCTGCACCGGGCGACGACCGAGCGGGTGCAGGCGGCGCCCGACCTCGCGGCCAAGATCCGGGCGTTCGTGACGACCAAGCTGGCGTACTTCGACGAGCACCGGGATTTCTTCCGCCTCTACTTCGAGGCGTTCGGCAGCGCGCGGGCGGTCGGCCCCGGCCTGCAGGCGGAGTTCGACGCGCTCTACCGGGAGCAGGTGCGCATGCTCGAGGCGGCGATCCGGTCCGGGGCCAAGCGCGGCGAGTGCCGCAAGCTCCGCCCGGACGTGGCGGCGTTCGCAATCTTCGACCTGACCCGCGGCCTCCTCCGCCAGCGCACGCTCGGCTGGTCGAGCGCCGCCCTGCCGGCCGACGTCGAGTTCGCGTTCGACTTCATCTGGAAAGGGATCGCAGGCCGATGACGACGACGAGGAGGATCGCCGGGGCCGGCGCAGCGGCGCTGATTGCGGCGGCCGCATGGGCCGCGACCGCGCCGGCGCCCACGGCGGAAGCGGCGCAGGTCGTTCATCTGACGCTCGCCGAGGCGATCGCGCGCGGACTCGAATACAACCTCGGGGTCGTGGCCGGCGAGCAGCGCGTCCTCGGCGCCGAAGGCGCCCGGCGTGTCGCGCGCGCCGCTCTCCTCCCCCAGCTCTCGGCCGGCGCGCTGCAGGCACGCGAGGAGATTAGCTACGCGGCGTACGGCCTCCCGGTGGCGCCCGGGACGTCGCCGATCGTCGGCCCGTTCGACGTGACCGACGTGCGCCTCTACCTCGCGCAGCCGCTCCTCGACCTGAGCGCGGCCGGCTCCGCCCGCGCCGCCGCGCGCCGGCACACCGCCGCCCGCGACACGTTCGCCGATGCCCGCGAGGCGGTGGTGTACGGCGTCGCGGAGCTCTACCTGCGGGCGGTGACCGCCGCCAGCCGGATCGCGGCGGCGCAGGCGCAACTGCGCACCGCGCAGGCGCTGTTCGAGCGGGCGGCGGACATGCGGAAGGCCGGCACGGTGCCCGGGATCGAGGTGCTGCGCGCCGAGGTCGAGCTTGCCGACGAGCGCCAGCGGCTGATCGCCGACGAGAACGAGCTCGATAAGGAGAAGCTCGCGCTCGCCCGCGCGATCGGCCTGCCGCTCGCGCAGCCGCTCGAGCTTGCCGACGCGATGCCGCAGGGGACGCGAGCGCCGCTGTCGCAGGCCGACGCGCTCGCGCAGGCGCTGGCGAGCCGCCACGACCTGGCCGCCCTGGAGGCCGAGGTCGCGGCCGCCGAGGCCGATCGCGCCGCCGCCCGCGACCGGGCTCTCCCCTCGCTGTGGGCGGGCGCCGACCTCGGCCGCATCGGGCCCACGCTCTCCTCGGCGAAGTCGACGTTCACGCTGACCGCGACGCTGCGCCTGCCTCTGTTCGAGGGTGGCCGCATCAAGGGCGAGTTGCTCCAGGCCGACGCGCGCCTGGCCGAGCTGCGGGCGCGCCTCGCCGACCTGCGACAGCAGGTCGAGTACGACGTGCGTGCCGCGTTCCTCGACCTCGCCGCTGCCGCCGACCGCGTGCGCGTCAACCGCGACGCCGTGGCGCTGGCCGATGCCCAGCTCGCGCAGGCGCGGGACCGCTTCTCGGCCGGCGTCAGCGACAACCTCGAGGTAGTGCAGGCGCAGGGCGCGGTCGCAACCGCGAACGAGAACTACCTGTCGAGCCTGTACGCGTGCAACGTGGCCAAGCTCGCGCTCGCCCGCGCCATCGGCGTCGCCGAGGAGCGGGCCGGCGAGTTCCTGGAGGGGAATCAGTGACGCCATCGGACGCAGCAACGACTGAAAGGATCGACACCGGCGGCCCCGGCAACGCCAGCGGCGTGATCGCCTTTCTGCGCCGGCGACCGCGCGTCGCCAGGGGTCTCGCGGCGGCCGCGGCCGTGATCGTGCTGGTCACGGCGGTCGCCTGGCTCTACTTCGCGGGGCGCGAGAGCACCGACGACGCGCAGATCGACGGCCACATCGCGCCGATCGCGGCGCGCGTCGGCGGCACCGTGGTGGCGGTCGACGTCGGCGACAACCAGGAGGTGAAGGCCGGCGCGGTCCTCGTCCGCCTCGACGACGCCGACTACAAGGTCGCGCTGCAGCGCGCCGAAGCCGACCTCGCCGAGGCGCGCGCGCAGGCGCAAGCGGCGCGCGAGGAGGTGCCGATCACGACCACGACCTCGGCGAGCGGTTTGAGTTCGGCGGCGGCCGGGGTGACGCGAGCCGCGGCCGGCGTCGCCGCGGCCCAGGCTCGCCTCGACGCCGCCAGGGCCCGGCTGCGCGAGGCCACCGCCTCCGACACGCGGCTGCAGCGCGATCTCGAGCGCGCGCGGACGCTGGTCGACAAGGACGAGATCTCCCGCCAGCAGTTCGACGCGGCGGTGGCCGCCGCGGCGTCGGCGCGCGCCGCCGTGGACGGCGCACGGGCGTCCGTGGCCGAGGCGGAGCACGCCCGTGCCCAGGCGAACGACGGCCTGCTGCAGGCGCAGGCCGAGCTGCGCAGCGCCCGCACTGCACCCAACCAGGTGGCGATCATGCGCGCCCGCCAGGCCTCGGCTGAGGCCAAGGTGCAGCAGGCGCAGGCCGTTGTCGAGCAGGCCCGCCTCGCCCTCGGCTACACCACGGTGATCGCCCTCACCGACGGCGTCGTCAGCCGGAAGACGGTCCAGGTGGGCGAGACGGTGCAGGCCGGGCAGCCGCTCCTCGCACTCGTCCCGCTCGACGACGTATGGGTGACCGCCAACTTCAAGGAGACGCAGCTCCGCCACATGCACCCCGGCCAGCGCGCCGTGGTCGAGGTCGACACCTACGGGCGTCGCTACCGGGGGCGGGTCGCGAGCATCGCCGCCGCCACCGGCGCACGCTTCTCGGTGCTGCCGCCGGAGAACGCGACCGGCAACTACATCAAGGTGGTGCAGCGGATCCCGGTCAAGATCGTGCTCGACCGCGGCCAGGACCCCAAGCACCTGCTGCGGCCCGGGATGTCGGTGGTCCCCACCGTGTTCACGAGGTAGTCGATGTCGGCGTCCCGCGACTCCGGCCGGGCCGAGAACCCCTGGCTGATCACCCTCGCGGTGATGGCGGGCACGTTCATGGTCGTGCTCGACACCACCGTGGTGAACGTCGCGCTCCCCCACATCGCCGGCTCCCTCTCCGCGACGATCGACGAGGCGACCTGGGCGCTGACCTCGTACCTGGCGGCCAACGCTATCGTCTTGCCGATCACCGGGTGGCTCGCCAACTTCTTCGGGCGGCGGCGCCTGATGCTGGTGGCCATCACCACGTTCACCGCGGCGTCGGTCCTCTGCGGGCTGGCGCCGACACTGCCGATCCTCATCTTCTTCCGCGTCGTCCAGGGCGCCACCGGCGGCGTCATGCAGCCGCTCTCGCAGGCGATCATGCTCGAGGCGTTTCCACCGCACGAGCGCGGCCAGGCGATGGCGGTGTGGGGGATGGGGATCGTCGCCGCGCCGATCTTCGGGCCGGTGCTCGGCGGCTGGCTGACCGATACGTACAGCTGGCGGTGGATCTTCTACATCAACCTGCCGGTGGGCGTGCTCTCGGTGATGGCGATCAGGGCGTTCATCCACGACCCGTCCTACATCAAGCGGAGTTCGGCGAAGATCGACACCTGGGGGATCGGCCTGCTCGCGGTCGGGATCGGCGCCCTGCAGATCGCCCTCGACAAGGGGCAGGAGGAGGACTGGTTCTCCTCGCGCCTGATCACGACGCTGCTGGTGGTGGCGGCCGTCGGCCTCGCCGCGTTCCTCATGCGCGAGCTCGTCATCCGCGACCCGGTGGTGGACCTGCGCGTCTTCCGCCTCCGCACCTACTCCGCCGGCGTGGTGCTGATCGCGCTGATGGGGCTGGTGATGTACGGCGCCCTGGTGATGGGCCCGGTGCTGTTCCAGACGCTCCTCGGCTACTCGCCGCTGCAGGCCGGGCTCGTGATGTCGCCGCGCGGGATCGGCACCGTCCTGGTGATGCCGGTTGTCGGACTCCTCATCGCGCGCACCGACCCGCGTGGCCTGCTCGCGGCCGGACTGCTGATCGCCGCCGGGAGCCTGTTCTGGTTCGGCCACCTCAACCTCGACGTCGGCTTCGCCAACATCGTCGGAATGCAGCTTCTCCAGGGGATCGGCTTCGGGCTCCTCTTCGTGCCCCTCACCACGGTGACGATGGACCCGATCCCGAAGGAACGGATGGGCAACGCGACCAGCCTCTTCAACCTGGTGCGCAACATCGGCGGCAGCTGCGGCATCGCGACCGTGGAGACGATGCTCACCCGCTTCCAGCAGGCCCAGACCAACATTCTCGGTGCGCACGTCGACGCCTACTCGATGCCGAGCCGGACGCTCATGCACGGCCTCGCCTCCCGCATGGCCGCCGGAGGCGCCGACGCGTCCAGCGCCGCCGGCCAGGCGCTGCGCGCCATGTTCGCCGTCGTCGAGAGGCAGGCGGCGATGCTCTCGTTCGTGAACACCTACCGCATCCTCGGCATCGTCTTCCTCGCCATCATCCCGCTCGTGCTGCTGATGAGGCGCCCCGCCCCGGGCCCGCGCTCCGGCGCCGCCGTCTCCGAGTGAGGCGCACGGGACGGTACAATCCGGCGTGGCCTGGCGCCTGCAAGAGTTCACCGCCTACATCCGCGACGAGCGCAACCTGTCGCCGAATACGCTGCGCGCCTACGAGCGCGAGGTCGCCGAGTTCGTGGCGTTCGCGACCGGCGAGATGGGGTGCGGCGACGCGCGCGCTGCCAGCCCCAACGTGGTGCGCGCCTACCTCGCGCACCTGCACGGCCGCAAGCTCGCCCGCGTCTCGGCGCAGCGCGCGCTCGCGGCGTTGCGCACCTACTTCCGCTTCCTCGCCCGCGAGGGCGAGGTGGACGCCAACCCCGCCAAGGTGGTGCCGACGCCGCGCGCCCCAAAGAAGCTCCCCGAGATCGTCACCGCGCCGCAGCTCGCCGACCTGCTCGAGGCGCTCCCCGCCGATCCCGCCGGCCGCCGCGACCGCGCCGCTCTCGAGCTGCTGTACGCCGCCGGTGTGCGGGCGAGCGAGCTCGTCGGCCTCGACCTCGACGACGTCGACCTCAACCGCCGCCTCGCCCGCGTCCACGGAAAGGGCGGCAAGGAGCGCATCGTGCCGTTCGGGCGCGAGGCCGAGCGCGCCCTGCGCGCCTACCTCCCCGACCGCGCCGCGTGGCGGGCGAGCGCCGGCGAGCCGCCCGAGGGCGAACCGCTCTTCGTCAACCAGCGTGGCGGCCGCCTCTCCGACCGCTCGCTGCGGCGCATCCTCGACGCCGCGGTGTTGCGCGTCGCGATGGCCGGTCACATCCACCCGCACACGCTGCGGCACGCGTTCGCCACCCACCTGCTCGAGGCCGGGATGGACCTGCGCGCGATCCAGGAGCTGCTCGGGCACGCGTCGCTGTCCACGACGCAGAGGTACACGCATCTCGACCTCGCGCACCTGATGGACACCTACAACAAGGCCCATCCCAAGGCGTGACGTCCTCGCTCGGAGCGCCGCCGATAGCGGACCATCTGCGTTGTCGGGCCGCGGCGGTTCGGATCCTCATGTGGCCTCCGGCCACACTCCGGTCCGACCGCCTTGCCCTCCTAGCATCTGGCCCACTCTCGGCGGCGCGGCTACACGCCCCAAGCTGCGAGGGCCTGCCTATCGTCGAGCTATTCGTCTTCGAGGGGAGCGCTCGAGGTCGCGCGGCCTGCGGCCGGCGCGGCCGCTCGGATCACGGTCCACGGACCACGGACGACGGTCTTCTCAGCTGGCGAACAGGAGGGCGACGCCGGCCACGGTCACCGCGGTGCCGGTGAGGGCGCGCGCGGTCGGGCGGTAGCGTTCGCTGACCATCAGGAGCGGGATCACCAGCACCGGGGTGGTCGCCATCAGCGTCGCCGCGATGCCGACCTCGGTGAGGCGCGCCGCGACGAGCGACATCCACACGCCGAGGAACGGCCCGAACACCGCACCGCCGAGCACGTACGGCCACGCGGTCCGCACCGCGGACGCGACCTCGAGGCCGCGGCCGCGCCCGCTCGCCACAGTGAGCGCCCAGATCAGGCCGGTGGCGGCCGCCATCCGCACCCAGGTGCCGGTGAGCGCCGGCACCTCGCCGGCCATCCCCGCCTTGGCGAGCACGAGGCCGATCCCCTGGCAGGCGGCGCCGACGAGCGCCATCGCGATCCCGCGGGCGTCGTGCCGCGCGGCGTCGGTGCCGTCCCTGCGCTCCCCTACCACCCAGGCCACCCCGGCGAGGGTGACCGCGATGCCCGCCAGCGCCATCGGGCCGGGTCGCTCGTGCAGCAGGACGAGGCTGGCCCCCGCGGCGAACACCGGCGCCAGCGCCATCACCAGCAGCGCGAGCCGCGGCCCGATGCGGCGCAACGCCTCGAACAGCGCGAGATCCCCGATCACCAGGCCGACGACGCCGCTCGCGGCCAGGTACGCGAGGCGCCGGCCGTCGAGCGCCGCAAGGTCGGGGCCGCTCGCCAGCATCGCGAGCGTGAGCAGGACGAGCGCCAGCGGTAGGCGTAGGAGGTTCGTGCGCAGCGCCCCGAGACGGCGGGCGGCCTCGGCGAAGAAGAGGCCGGTGAACGCCCACGAGAGCGCGGTGGCAAGGGCGGCGAGTTCTCCGGTCGGCATACGGGCCGGCGAGTGCCGGCCGCCCAGGATACGCTCCCGTCCCCGCCGGTGTTTCGCCGCCCACAGCCCGCCCGGCACGGCGGTGTTACCCTCGCCGTGGAGGCTGTCATGGACGATCTCTCCGGTTGCCCCACGGATCGCCTTTTCGGACCCCGGACCCCGGACTCCGGGTCCCGCGGCCGGACGCGGCGGCGGCCGGCCGCTGTCTGGCACCACACGACGATCTGCGCCGTGCGCCGCGACGGCGTCACGGCGATGGCGTGCGACGGCCAGGTGACGCTCGGGAACACGGTCCTCAAACACGGCGCCAGCAAGCTGCGCCGCCTCGGCGGCGGCCGCGTCCTGGTCGGGTTCGCCGGGTCGGTCGCCGACGCGCTCGCGCTGTTCACGCGCTTCGAGGCCAAGATCGAGGAGTTCGCCGGGAACCTCGAACGGGCGGCGGTCGAGCTCGCGCGCGACTGGCGCACCGACCGCGCCCTGCGCCACCTCGAGGCGATGATGATCGTCGCCGACCGCGAACACCTGCTGCTGCTGTCGGGCTCGGGCGAGGTGGTGATCCCGGACGACGGTGTGATGGCGATCGGCTCCGGCGGGTCGGCCGCGCTCGCCGCCGCGCGCGCCCTGGTCGCGCACTCGCAACTCGGCGCCGCCGAGATCGTCCGCGAGTCGCTGCGCATCGCCGCGGCGATCGACCTGTACACCAACGATCACATCACCGTGGAGGTGGCGCCGTGAGCACGACCGTGTACACGCCGCGCGAGATCGTCACCGAGCTCGACCGCTACATCGTCGGCCAGGGCACCGCCAAGCGCGCCGTCGCCGTCGCGCTGCGCAACCGCTGGCGCCGCCGGCAGCTGCCGGAGGAGCTGCGCCGCGAGGTGACACCCGCCAACATCATCCTGATCGGACCAACCGGCGTGGGCAAGACCGAGATCGCGCGCCGCCTCGCCCGGCTGGCCAACGCCCCGTTCGTCAAGGTCGAGGCGTCCAAGTTCACCGAGGTCGGGTACGTGGGGCGGGACGTCGACTCGATCGTGCGCGACCTCGTCGAGGCGGCGGTCGCGACGGTGCGCTCCGAGCGGGCGGTCGCGGTCGAGGTGGCGGCCAAGCGGGCCGCCGAGGACCGCCTCGTCGACCTGCTGCTGCCCGCCGCGCCCGGCGAGGACCGCGAGGAGTCGCGGCGGGCCCTGCGCCGCTTGCTGCGCGAGGGCTCGCTCGAGGAGCGCGAGGTCGAGATGGAGGTGGCGCAGACCCACGCGCCGACGCTCAACCTCTTCGGCGGCCAGGGGATGGAAACCATCGAGATGAACCTGCGTGACGCCCTCGGCGGGATGTTCACGAAACGAGAGCGCCGCACGCTGACCGTGCGGGAGGCGCGCAAGCTGCTCGAGGCCGAGGAGATCGAGCGCCTGGTGGACCGCGAGACGGTGGAGCGGGAGGCGGTCGAGCGCGCCCAGGAGAGCGGCATCGTGTTCCTCGACGAGATCGACAAGATCGCGGCGCGCGGGGCGGCCGGAGCCGGCCCCGACGTATCGCGCGAGGGGGTGCAGCGCGACCTCCTGCCGTTCGTCGAGGGGACGACGGTCAACACCCGCTACGGCCCGGTGGCCACCGACCACGTGCTCTTCATCGCGGCCGGCGCCTTCCACGTCGCCAAGCCGTCCGACCTGATCCCCGAGTTGCAGGGGCGCTTCCCGGTGCGGGTGCAGCTCGACCCGCTCTCCGAGGACGACCTCGCGCGCATCCTGACCGAGCCCAAGCATGCCCTCCTGCGGCAGCACGAAGCGCTGCTCGCCGCCGAGGGGGTCGAGCTGGAGGTGACGGCGGACGCGGTCGCGGAGCTCGCCCGCATCGCCGCGGAGCTCAACCGCAGCGGCGAGAACATCGGCGCGCGGCGTCTCACCACCGTGCTCGAGCGGGTCCTCGAGGAGGTCTCGTTCACGGCTCCGGAGCGGCGCGGCAGTCACGTCACGGTCGACGCCGCCGCGGTCCGTGAGGCACTCGCCCCGCTGCTGGCGCACGAGGACCTCGCCCGCTACGTCCTCTAGCAATCGGCGGTTTGCTAGAGTGGCGGCATGAGCCATCGCCGCGCGCTCCACGCCGCGGTGGTCGCGGCGCTCGCGCTCGCGGCCGCGTGCGGGCGCAAGGCGGCGCCGCTCCCTCCGATCCTCCAAGTGCCGGAGACGACCACCGATCTCACCGCGTACCAGGACGGCAACGAGGTCGTCCTCAACTGGTCGTACCCGCAGCTGATGCGGTCCGGCGCCCCGCTGACCGACCTGGAGCGCGTCGAGGTGTGGCGGCTCGAGGCGCCCGCGGGACAGGAGCAGGTCGGCGCCGGACCAGCGGGCGACGAGTTGCGGCGCCAGCTCATGCTCGGCCGCGGCAAGCTGGTGGCCCGCCTCGAGGGCGCGTCGCTCGAGGCGGCCACGCACGGCAGCAACCTTACCTATCGGGAGACGTTGCCCAGCTACCCCGCCGGCAGCTCGCCGCCGTCGGTGTGGTTCGCGGTGCGCTCGCGACGCAAGGACGGCACGCCGTCGGCGCTGTCGAACATCTTGGTCTGGCAACCGCGGCCGATCCCGCCGACGCCGCTGGGGCTGACCGCCAAGCCGGAGAAGGACGGGATCGCGCTCGCCTGGGAGCCCGTGAAAGGCTTCACCTACGTCGTCGAGCGCCGGCCGTCCCAGGTGGCGCCGTGGACCGTGGTGTCGCCGATCGGGATCGACGCACCGTCGTTCCTGGACGCCACAGCCACGCAGGGGCAGACCTGGTGGTACCGGGTCCGTTCCTTCCTCAACCTCGCCGCCAGCGCGCCGAGCACCGAGCTCGAGGTCCCCTACCCGGACGTCTATCCGCCGGCGCCGGTGACCTCGCTCCTGTGCCTGCCCGAGCCCGGCCTCGTCCACCTGCGCTGGGACGCCTCGCCGAAGGCCGGGGTCCGCTACAAGATCTTCCGCCGCCAGGGGAAAGGTCCATGGGACCACCTCGAGGAGGCGTTCACCGGGACCGAGTACACCGACACTCACCCGCCGGAGGGGGCCATCGAGTACGCGGTCAAGGCCGTGGACGCGGCCGGGAACCAGTCGGATGCGGCGTACTGCACGGCGCGGACGGGGCCTTGAAGTTCGCCAAGCTGCACGGCGCCGGCAACGACTTCCTCCTCTTCGACGGGCGGGCTGAAGCTGCGCTCGAGTCCGCCTTGCCGCCGCTCGTTGCCGGTCTGTGCCACCGCCACCTCGGGGTCGGCGCCGACGGGGTGCTGCTCGTGCTCCCGACCGGCCAGGCCGCTGCTCACGTCGCGTACTGGAACGCCGACGGCTCCGAGGCGGCGTTCTGCGCCAACGGCACGCGCTGCGCCGCGAGCTTCATCGCGGCGCGCTGGGGGTGGCGGACGATGGTCCTCGAGACCGGCTACGCCGCCATCCCGGCCGCGGTGGACGGCGACCAGGTGACGCTTCGCCTGCCGGCGCCGGACGAGGTGGGGCCGTGGCGGGAGCTCGTCGTGGCCGGCGCCGTGGTTCGCGGCCGCTACCTCCGTGTCGGCGTGCCGCACCTCGTCGTGCCCGTCGACTGGGAGCGTTTCTGGCAGCACGAGCTGACACCGCTGGCGCCGGCGCTGCGCCGCCACCCCGAGCTGCCGCCGGGGGGCGCCAACGTGAGCTTCGTCCGGGTGGCGGGGCCGCGCGAGCTGGACGTGCGCTCGTGGGAGCGCGGCGTCGAGGGGGAGACGCTGTCGTGCGGCTCCGGCGACGTCGCCGCCGCCCTCGTCGCGGTGGCCGATGGGTGGGTCACGGCTCCGGTCGCGGTGCGCACCGCCTCGGGGCGGGTCCTCACGGTGGCGCTAGAGGGAGCGCCGCTGGCGTCGCCGCTGCGCCTCTCCGGTCCCGCCGAGTGGGTGGCGGAAGGCACTGTGCGGCCCGAGCTGGTGGGCGGACGGTCGAGCTGAGGGCTCCGCCGGTGCCGCGGACGGAGCGGCTGTACACGGAACGATCCCCGACGCGGCTCTGATGAGCGTGGAAACAACGACCGCCGACCTGGTGCACGCGGCCCTCGCCGGGAGCCGGGACGCGTTCGGCTCGCTGGTCGAAAGTCACTGGGACCGTCTCGTGCGCCTGGCGCGCTCGGTCGTCGGGGACGCCGAGGCCGAGGACGTCGTTCAGGACTCCCTGGTCGTGGCCTGGACCCGGTTGGCCGGGCTCTCGGACCCGCAACGGTTCGGAGCGTGGGCGAGTCGCATCGTGTTCCGGCGTTGCCTGCGGGCCAACCGCCGGCAACGCGGCAGGGTCGCCCTCGATGCCATCCCCGAACCGTCGCAAGCGCGCGATCCGGAGGCCGCGCTCAGCGCCTGGCAGGTCCTCGCCCGCCTCGCCCCGCGCCAGCGCGCCGTGCTCCATCTCACGGCCGTGGAGGGGATGACCGACGCCGAGATTGCGCCGGTGCTCGGGATCACACCGGCGTCGGTGCGCGCGCACCGGAGGCGGGCGCGGGCGGCGGTGGCCCGCATCGTTCGCGGAGGTGGCTCATGAAGACCCTGGACGACGAGGCGTTGGTGCAATCGTTCGAGGAACGGCTCCGGACTCACGCGAGGAGGCCGGGCGCGACCTCCGCGAGCGTCGCGCGGACGCGAGTGCTGGCGCGCCTGCCGGAGGCCTCGCGACCGGTGCCGTGGATGCGGCTGGCGGCCGCGGCGGCGCTGGTCGTGGTGCTGATCGTGGCGGTGTGGCTGGGGTCGCCTCGCCCGGCCGGCGAGAGGACGGCAGGGCAGACCCTGGCGTTCGCGCCGGCGCTGGGTCCAAACGTCGTGACGTGGGTCATCGACAGCAGGACAACCGTGTACTTCGTGCTGAGCCGGGACGGCTCGGAAACCAGGGGTGTCTCATGAGACATGCGAAGCGGATCGCGATGTCGGTGATGTTCGGTGCGGCGTTGTCGATGCTCGGCCGTGCGGCCGCGGCTGACGAACAACCCGCCGTGCTGACGGTGTTTCGGGTGCTCGTAGGCAAGCCGGGAGCGGCCGCAGCGCCGACAACGCAGGTGCTGGACTTCCCCGGACCGCTCGTCCTGCTCGGCCGCAGTGGGGAGCAGGAGGCCCGGGACGTCCTGCAGCTGATGGACAAGCTCAAGGAGAGCTACCGCCTCGCCGAGGTCACGATCGCCGGGACGTCCGTGGTGCCGATGAAGACTGCGGAGGAGACGAGCGTTGCGGTTCCCGGTGACGCCGTCCAGGCGAGCGTCACGCTCCTCGCGTCCGACGAGAGCAAGGTGCTCTACGGCGTGCGCCTCACCAAGGCAGGCGAGAAGCCCTCCAGCTCAAAGGTGCTGATCGCACGCGGGGAGCGCGGCGTGGTCGGGACTCGGGACGGCGAGCAGGCGCCGTATCTCTTCATTACCATCGAGCCTTTGGTGTCCTCGCAGCAACGTGAGGCGTCGCCGGCCGTCTATCCGAAGCTCGTCACGCAAGTCCGGCCCGAGTACCCGGACGACGCCAGGAAGGCGAAGATCGAGGGCGTGGTGGTCCTCGAGGGCACGGTCGGCACCACGGGTGCGGTGCGCGACCTGAAGGTGGTGCGCTCCGAGCCGATGGGCCTCACCGAGGCGGCGATCGACGCGGTTGCCCAGTGGCGCTACGAGCCGGCTCGAGACGCGTCCGGCCACGCCATCGCGACGCAGACGACCTTCACGGTCAGGTTCGCCCTCCACTAGCGGCCGCCCGCCGATCCGCCGCCTGGCCTGAAGTCGTGATCGGGCCGGGCTGTGCACCCGGCGTCTCCCCGCTGCGACAGGTCCGCCCGGGTCCGAGAGTCGAGCGCCTGAGAGTCGACGCGCCATGATTGAGGGCCGCTTTCCGGGTAGACTGGCGCGACGCGGAGGCGGAATGCGACGGACGGGGACGTCATGCAGGCACTGAAGGCCAAGACCGTGATGTTCCTCCTCGCGACGCTCACCGTCGCGGCGCTGGCGGCGGCGCTCAAGTTCAGCGGGGCGCTTGCGCTCCCGCCGTCCGTGCTGCTTACCACACGCTGGCTCGCGATCGCCGGCCTGGTCGGCTACGGCTTCAAGCGCCGCTCGCTGACGACGTGGATCCTGGTGAGCATGGTCATCGGGGCGGAGATCGGTCACGACCTCCCCGCGGTGGCGGTCAACCTGCGGACGTTCTCGCTGGTGTTCCTGCGCATGATCAAGACGATCATCGCGCCGCTGCTCTTCTCCACCCTGGTCGTCGGGGTCGCCGGCCACGCCAACCTCAAACAGGTCGGGCGGATGGGGGTGAAGGCGCTGCTCTACTTCGAGATCGTGACCACGATCGCGCTCTTCATCGGCCTCGCCGCGATCAACATCTCGCAGGCCGGCAAGGGGATCAAGCTGCCACCGGTGCCGGCCCACGAGAAGCTCGAGGCGAAGCCCGAGACGCCCTCCGAGATCATCCAGAACATCTTCCCGGAGAACATCGCCAAGTCGATCGCCGAGGGGCAGGTGCTCCAGGTCGTGGTGTTCTCGCTGCTGTTCGGCATCGCGCTCGCGATGCTGCCGGAGGCGAAGCGTCGGCCGCTGCTGACGCTCGCCGAGAGCCTCTCCGAGACGATGTTCAAGTTCACCAACCTCGTCATGATGTTCGCGCCGATCGGGGTCGGCTGCGCCATCGCCTACACCGTGGGCCACATGGGCCTCGGCATCCTCTTCCACCTGTTCGAGCTGCTGGCCACGCTGTACGCCGCGCTCATCGTGTTCATCCTGGTCGTGCTGCTGCCGGTGGCGCTGATCGTGCGCGTGCCGATCCGCAAGTTCATCACCGCGGTCGCGGAGCCGGTGTCGATCGCGTTCGCGACCACCTCCTCGGAAGCGGCGCTGCCGCGCGCGATGGAGGCGATGGAGGCGATCGGGGTGCCGCGCAAGATCGTCGCGTTCGTGATCCCGACCGGGTACAGCTTCAACCTCGACGGGACGACGCTCTACCTGTCGCTGGCCTCGGTGTTCGTGGCGCAGGCGGCCGGGATCCACATGACGTTCGAGCACCAGCTCCTGATGGTCTTCACGCTGATGCTGACGAGCAAGGGGGTCGCCGGCGTGCCGCGCGCCTCGCTCGTGATCCTGCTCGGCACCGCCGCCTCGTTCCACCTCCCGGTCGAGCCGATCTTCATCATCCTCGGCATCGACGAGCTGATGGACATGGCGCGCACCTCCACCAACGTGCTCGGCAACTGCCTGGCCACCGTCGTGGTCGCGCGCTGGGAGGGGGAGTTCGGCAAAGAGCACCCCTCCAAGGTGGTGCGCGAGGCGCTCACCGACTGAACGCGCCGCCTACGCGCGGGCGAGGCGCGCGCGCACCAGGTTCTCCACCCCGCCGGCGACCACCAGCGACTGCGGCACCGAGCCGAGCGCCGGGAACGTGAAGCGCTCGCCGCGGTAGGTCAGCGTCGAGGCGGCGAAGTCGATCGCCACCTCGTCGCCCGGCAGGACCGTCCGCTCCCCGGCGGCGATCTCGACCGCGAACAGCTCCCGCAGGCGCCGCGAGAACGCCGGCGCCTCGATGCAGAGGAAGCCGTTGTTGAACGCGTTGCGCAGGTAGGTCTGCGAGAACGAGCCCGCGACGACGAGCGGGATCCCCTTGGCCTGCAGCGCGGTGACCGCCTGCTCGCGCGACGAGCCGGTGCCGAAGTTCCACCCCCCGGCCACGATGTCGCCCGCGGCCGCGCGCTCGGCGAAGGTGGGGTCGTAGTTCGCCATCACCACCCGCGCCATCGTCTCGCGCGTGACGTCCTCGCGGTAGGTGTACTCCTTGCCGTAGATCCCGTCGGTGTTCAGGTTGTCCTGCGGCAGGAAGACGAGGCGCCCGCTGAGTCGGGCCGGAAACCCGTCCAGGATCTCGACCCTCTCCGCGCGCCGCGCCGGCACGGCCGGTTCGTTCCAGTGCCGGGCCGGGGCCGATGCCGCCCACGTCTGCGGCGCCGTGATGGTGCCGGCGGCCGCCGAGGCCGCGACCACCGCCGGGCTGGCGAGGTAGCAGGCGGCGTCGCGCGACCCCATCCGCCCCTTGAAGTTGCGGTTGGTGGCGGAGATCCCCACCTCGCCGGGCTCGAGCAGGCCGGCGCCGAGGCCGATGCAGGCGCCGCACCCGGGCGGGAGCGCGACCGCCCCGGCGTCGAGCAGCGTCTGCCACACGCCGGACGCCCGCGCTTCCTGCTCGACCTCGCGGCTGGCCGCCGCGAGGTAGAGCGTCACCGTTGGCGCCACCTTTCGGCCCGCGAGGACGGCGGCCGCGGCGGCGAGGTCCTCGCGGCGCGAGTTGACGCACGAGAGCAGGTACGCCTTCTGGATCGGGACGCGCTCGGGCGCGATCTCGGCGAGCGAACGCATCGCGAACACGGTGTCGGGGCCGGCGACGTGCGGGGTGACCTCGCCGAGGTCGAGCTCGATGCGGGCGGCGTAGGCGGCGTCGGGGTCGGGCGCCGGCGGGCTCATCGCCCAGCGCTTGAGATCCTCCGCCGAGAAGCGCTCGACCCCGCGCGCCGCGAGGTGCTGGCGACGCTCGTTGAGGAACTCGAGCGTCGTCGCGTCGACCGGGAACCAGGCGACGAGCGCCCCCCACTCGGTGGACATGTTGGCGATCGTCATGCGCGCGTCCATCGACAGCGCCGCCACGCCGGCGCCGGCGAACTCGAGGGCGGCGTTGAGGACCTCCTCGTGGTTGTACAGGCCGCACAGCGCGATGATCACGTCCTTGCCGGTGACCCCCGCGCGCAGGCGGCCGCGCAGGACGACCTGCACGGTGCGCGGCACCGACCACCAGAACGTCCCCGTCGCCCAGATCGCGGCCGCGTCGGTGCGCACGACCGGCGTGCCGACGGCGCCGACGGCACCGTACATGTTCGAGTGCGAGTCGGAGGCGACCACGAACGAGCCCGGCACGACGTAGCCGCCCTCGCACATGAGCTGGTGTCCGATGCCAGCGCCGGCAGGGTGGAAGTCGATGCCGTGCTCCGTCGCGAACGCTTCGATCGCACGGTACTTGCCGAGGTTGGCCTCGCTCTGGTTCTGGATGTCGTGGTCGAGGGCGAACACCGGCTGGCGCGGGTCGGCGATGCGCGACGCGCCGATCCCCTCGAACTTCGCCATCACAGCCGAGGTGTTGTCGTGCGTCATGACGTGGTGCGGGCGGACCGCGAGGAAGTCGCCGGCCGCAAGCGGCCGGTTCGGGCCCTCCGCCATGTGCGCCTGCGCGATCTTCTCCACGACGGTCTGTCCCATCGCCACCTCCACGCGCCCGCGGCCCGGCGGCCGCCGGTCAACCTGCCGTCAGCATCCCCATCAGCTCGGTCACGGAGCCGACCGCCTCGAGGTTCCACACCGCGTCCTTGACCCGCGCGCAGCCGGCGCTCGAGAGCACGGGCCCGGCGAGGGCGTCGAACTTCGCCTCGACCTCCGCGTCGGAGAGCGGGTTGCGCGGGTCGCCCTTGGGGTAGTCGAGCTGCTTCTCGTAGCGCTGCCCGTCGCTCGTCGTGATCTCGACGACGACACGCTGCAAGGCGGGAAAGAGCTTCTCGATCTCGGGGTCGGCGACGACCTCGACCTTGCGTAGCTGGGCGCGGATCTGGGGGTCCATGATCTTCGCCTCGGTGAACTGCGCCGGCGTCACGTTGCGGTCCACGATCGCGGCCGCGACCACGTACGGCAGCGAGTGGTCCGCCGTCTCCTTGCTGCGCGGGTCGTACTTGGAGGCGTCCGCGAGGATGTCGGCGGCGCGGCGCAGCGAGCGGATGCGCACCGAGGCGATCTCGTCGGGCGCAAGGTCGTGCCCGGTCACGATCGCGAGCACCGCCGAGATCGGCGCGTGGGTGAGCGCCTCGGTCGGGAACGCCTTCATACCGCAGCGGGTGATGCGCCACGACTGGCCCAACCCGTCGGTGAGCACCCCCAGCCGCCACTCGGGGCCGAAGCAGTGGGCGAGTCCCTCCTTGCCGTCGATGACGTGCTCGGGCCCGGTGTAGCCGCGCTTGGCGAGCAGCGCCGCGAGGACGCCGGACTGAGTCGCCATCGGGTCGACGGTGTTCTTCATCATCGTCAGCTTGCCCGCCGTGACGGCGCCGAGGGTGCAGCGGGCCGAGCCGGCGATGCCGATCGCGTGCTGGATCTTCTCCCACGGCAAGCCGAGCGCGCGCCCCGCGACGATCGGCGACACGAACGCGGTCAGCGTGGCGTGGTGCCAGCCGCGCTCGCGGATCCCGGGGAACGCCGCCTCGGCCAGGCGCTGCTCGAACTCGTGGCCGAGGCAGATGCCGACCGCGAGCTCGCCGCCGCCGGTGCCCGCGCGCTCGCACCCCGCCAGCGCCGCCGGGATGATGTCGGTCGGGTGCACGGGGTCCTGCTTCCAGTAGATGTCGTTGTAGTCCATCACCCGGACCATCAGTGCGTTGAGGAGCGCTGCCGAGACCACGTCCACCCTGCGGCCGCTGCCGATCACGGTGGCGGGGCCGGCGCCCGCGATCTCGTCGTGGACGGCCAGAGCGATCTGCACGTCGTGCTGGCGGTAGCCGCCGAGCGCGCACCCGAGCGAGTCGAGCAGGAAGCGCTTCGCCTGGTGCACCGCCTCGGCCGGGAGGTCCTCGAAACGCACGCCGGCGGCCCAGCGCGCCATCGTCGCGGTGATCGTCTCTTGGTTGGTCTCGCTCATGGTCGCACCTTTGCGGGCAACCCGGACCTTCCCGGGCGGGCGGGGGAACGGACCCCGGACCCCGGGCCCCGGACCCCGGTCATGTAGCCATGTCCTTGAACGGCAGGAAGCTCATGAAGTCGGCGTGGTGCACGATCGTCGCCTCGGTTGAGCGCCGGACGAGGTTCCCCTCGTCGGCGTGCGCCGCGATGATGTGGCAGACGCGGTCCGGCACCCCCGCTTCGACAGCCAGCGCCACGCCGGTGAACGGGTGGCGCAGGTACGCCCCGCGCCGGCTCTGCCGCGCCGCCCCGTTCACGACCTCGTACTCGAGCAGCTTGCCGACGTCGGCGAGGATCGCGCCGGCGATCACCGTGTCGAGGTCCACCGGCAACGCTTCTCCCATGAACTCGATCATCGCCTCGGCCGAGCGGCGCGCGATGTGCACGACGCAGCGCTTGTGCTGCATGAACGTCACCCGACAATCGGGGACGAGGAGGGTGAACGGGATGCGCTCGAGGTCGGCGGGGGTCAGCGGCGACAGCTCGAACGCCTTGACCCAGGCGGCGATGACCTGCTCGCGCAGGGTGGCGTCGGAGATCCACTCGAGCTCGGGCCAGAGCTTCCTGACGGCATCGCGCATCGCGGCGCCCTCCCGGGGTGTGAAAGTACCACGGCTTGGGCAGGGGCGCTCGGGCCGGGCCGAGGGAGCGTTCCGGTACACTGCCGAAGGGGATGACCGTGCGTTCGATCCCGACGCGTCACCTTGGCCTGGCGGCCGCGCTGCTCGCGCTGGCGGCCGGGGCTGCCCAGGCGCAGACGTTCACCACCCAGGTCGCCGCGCCGGACGGCACGCTCCTGGCCACCGACGTGTACCTGCCGATCGGTGCGGGGTGGGGCCCGTGGCCGGTGATCCTGCAGCGCACCCCGTACGGGAAGCAGGCGAACACCGTCAAGGCCGCCTGCGAGCTCTTCACCCTCTGGGGGTACGCGTGCGTCGGGCAGGACGAGCGCGGCTGCCACGACTCCGGCGGCGTCTACACCGGCTACGTCAACGAGGGCGGCGACGGGCGGGCGACGCTCGACTGGATCGTCGGCCAGGCGTGGTGCGACGGCCACATCGGCACGTTCGGCGGCTCGGCGCTCGGCATGACGCAGTACGCGTTCTCGCCGGGCGCCAACCCGGCGCTCAAGTGCATGGTGGCGGTCGTCGCGACCCCGGACTTCTACCACGACGCGACGTACCAGGGCGGGGCGTTGCGCTACGCCCTCGACCACGGCTGGCTTGCCGCCCAGAACGCCCTCGACGTCTTCGAGCAGCTCAAGGCGCACCGGCTCTGGGACGACTGGTGGGCGAGCTACGCCGTGCTGCCGAACGTGGCGGCGGTCAACGTCCCCACCCTGCACGTCGGAGGTTGGTTCGACATCTTCCAGCAGGGCACGCTCGACGCCTTCACGAGCTTCCAGCATCTCGGCGGGCCGCGGGCGCTCGGCAACCAGAAGGTGATCATCGGCCCGTGGACGCACTACGGCACGTTCCAGCAAACGGAGGGCGAGCTCACCTTCCCGAGCAACGCGATCTTCGTGGACGACTTCTTTCCGATCGCCCGCGACTGGTTCGACCACTGGCTCAAGGGCGGCAAGGCGGGGGTGGCGAGCTGGCCGGCGGCGCAGGTCTACCTCATGGGGGCCGTCGGCGAGCCCGGGGCCCCGGGAAACCGGTGGCTCGACCTCCCCGACTGGCCGCCGCCGGCCACGATCACCGCCTGGTACCTCGACGGCGGCCGCCGTCTGGTGACCTCGCCGCCGACGGCAGCCGAGATCGCGATGACGATGGACCCCGCCAACCCGGTGCCGACGCTCGGCGGCCAGGAGCTGTCGACCCAGGCCGGCCCGGTCGACCAGCGCCCGATCGAGGCGCGGCCCGACGTCCTCTCCTTCTCGACGCCGCTGCTTGCAACGCCGGTGACGGTGGTCGGCCGGGTGCGCTGCCGCCTCTGGGTCCGGCCCGACACGCCCGACCTCGACCTCACCGTGCGCCTCACCGACGTCTACCCGGACGGGCGCTCGATGCTCCTGACCGACGGCGTGCAACGCGCCCGGATGCGCTGCAGCGACAGCGAGGAGTGTTTCCTGACCCCCGGGGTGCCGACCGAGATCGTCGTCGACCTCTGGTCCACCGCGATCGTCTTCAACGCCGGTCACCGGATCCGGATCGACGTGGCCGGCTCCAACGCCCCGCGCTTCGAGGTCAACCCGAACGACGGCGGCGACCTCAACCACCGTTCGGCCGGGACCGTCGCCCGTCCGGTCCTGCTCCTCGGGCCCGCGACCCCGTCGCGGCTCGAGCTGCCGCTGCTCCGCCCGTCCGAGTTCCCGCGACGGCGGCTGGCGGCCGTCCGCGCGGGGGCGGCTGGCGAACGGCAAAACCATTGAGCGCGCGACTCGTAGACGGGACACGGGTCGGTCTGTCCGGCGGCCGCGCGGCGCCGGGTCCGGCGGCGCCGGGCGGGCAGGTCCGGGCGCACGATGAGGAGGCGGCGTGAACAGCAAGCGGTGGATCGCGCTCGCGGTGCTGGCGGCGGTGGCCGCCGTTGTGGTCGTGCTGGTCGTGAGCGGAGGGCACCGCGAGTGGACGACCTCCTCGCCGGCGGCGCTGGCCGCGTTCACGCACGGGCTCGACGAGCTCGAGAAGGTGTATCGCGCCGAGGCGGCCAAGGACTTCGCAAAGGCGGTCGAACTCGACCCCTCGTTCCTTGCGGCGAAGCTCTTTCTCTATGGCTCGAGCGAGGGCGCAAGCCACGACCCCAAGGCCGAGGCGCTGCTCGACTCGCTGGCGCACGCCGACCTCGCCAAGCTCACCGACCGCGAGCGTTTCCTCATCCGGTACACCCTGGCGAGGCACGCCAAAGACACGGCCAAGGCGGAGAAGATCCTGCAGGCGTACGCCGCCGAGAAGCCGGACGACCCGTTTGCGCTCAACGCGCTCGTGGAGATCGCCACCGCCCGCCAGGACTGGGCCCAAGCGCGGCGCCTGCTCACTCGCCTGATCGAGGTCGCCCCCAACCGGGTGTCGGCGTACAACCAGCTCGGCTACCTGGCGATGGGTCAGGGACAGTTCGCCGAGGCGCGGAAGATGTTCGAGACCTACCGCTACATCGCCCCGGACCAGGCCAACCCGCACGACTCGATCGGCGAGCTCGACATCCTCACCGGACGCTACGCCGAGGCGGCCAAGGAGCTCGACGACGCGCTGCGCATCAAGCCCGACTTCTGCGCCTCGAGCCAACACATGGTCAGCCTGGCGCTGCTCCAGGACCAGCCCGGTCAGGCGCGCCAGGCCCTTGCCGCGGCGGAGAGCGCTGGCGGGTGCAGTCCGTACGCGCTGCGGCAGATGACCTGCACGATCGCCGTGTGGACGCCGCTGATGGCCGACACGTGGGACGGAGTGTGGCAAGCGGACCAGGGCAAGTGCGGCAAGACCGGCGACGAGGCCGTGGTGTTGGGCGTCTGGGCCGCGCTGCGCACCGGACACGCCGCCGACGCGGACGCCAGGATCGCGGCGCTGCGCGAGAAACTCGCGGCGTCGCCCGCGACGCCCGACCGGCGCCCGCTCGAGGCCGAGGTGGCTCATCTCGAGGG
>JAKAFI010000240.1 GCA_021818005.1 Acidobacteriota bacterium
GCCTCGTCGCGGCGCGCCAGGCCGAAGTCGAGCACCTTCACGCCCCCGTCGGCGAGGAGGAAGATGTTCTCCGGTTTGAGGTCGCGGTGCACGATGCCGCGCGCGTGCGCCGCCGCCGCGCCCATCGCCGCCGCGGAGGCGATCGCCACCGCCGTGCGCCACGGCAGCGGCCCGCCGCGCAACCGCTCGCGCAGGCTCGTCCCCTCGAGCAGCTCCATGACCGCGAAGTTGACCCCGTCCTGCTCTCCGAAGTCGAAGATGCCGAGGATGTTCGGGTGCGACAGAGCGGCCAGCGACCGGGCCTCGCGGGCAAACCGCGCCAGCTCCTTCTCGTCCGAGGCGAGCGCGCGGGCGATCACCTTGACCGCGACGTCGCGTCCGAGCCGCTCGTCGCGCGCCCGGTACACCTCCCCCATCGCGCCGCTGCCGAGCAACCCCGCCACGGTGTAGCTCCCCAGCCGTGTGCCGGCCTCAAGAGCCATGGCGCCCGCCTCCAGCCGCTCGCCACCTCGTCATCGGCCGCAAGGATACCGCGGCGGAACAGCGGCGTCTCCCGGCGCGTTGCTCGGGAGGGTGGGCTGGCCGGCGGCCGACACCCCTGTGGCCCGCTTCGGGTACCCTGGTCGAGAACGAGTGCCGCCGGGAGGCGCCGGGGGCCGCGCACGCTTTCGCCACGCCAGCGAGGACGACGACATGGACGAGACGCGCTTCAAACAGCAGCTGTACGACGCCGACCCGCAGGAGACGGCCGAGTGGATCGAGTCGCTCGATCGGGTCCTCGCGACCGCGGGACCGGAGCGGGCCCGCTTCCTCCTGCGTAAGATCCTCAAGCGGGCGCGCATGCAGCACCTCGGCATCGAGGTGGTGCAGACGCCGTACATCAACACGATCTCGCCCGAACAGGAGCCGCGGTTCCCCGGCGACGAGGAGATGGAGAAGCGCATCCGCCGCATCGTGCGCTGGAACGCGATGGCGATGGTCACCCGCGCCAACCACGCCCACCCCGGCATCGGCGGCCACCTCTCGACGTACGCCTCGGCGGCCTCGCTGTACGAGGTCGGGTTCAACCACTTCTTCCGCGGCCGCGACGGCGGCGGCGGCGACCAGATCTTCTACCAGGGGCACGCCGCTCCCGGGATGTACGCGCGCGCGTTCCTCGAGGGGCGGCTTGCCGAGGCGCAGCTCGACGCCTACCGCCGTGAGACCACGGGCCACGGGCTTCCCTCCTACCCGCACCCGCGCAACATGCCGGATTTCTGGGAGTTTCCCACCGTCTCGATGGGCCTCGGCCCGCTCAACGCGATCTACCAGGCGCGTTTCAACCGTTACCTGCACCACCGCGGCCTGAAGGACACCAGCGGCTCGCGCGTGTGGGCGTTCCTCGGCGACGGCGAGACCGACGAGCCGGAGGCGCTCGGAGCGCTCCACGTCGCCGCGGACGAGGGGCTCGACAACCTGATCTTCGTCGTCAACTGCAACCTGCAGCGGCTCGACGGGCCGGTGCGCGGCAACGGCAAGATCGTGCAGGAGCTCGAGGCGGTGTTCCGCGGCTCCGGCTGGAACGTGATCAAGGTGATCCTCGGCCGCGAATGGGACCCGCTCCTCGCCGCCGACGAGTCGGGGGTGTTGGTCGAGCGGCTCAACACGGTCGTGGACGGGTGGTGGCAGCGCTACCACGTCGAGGGCGGCGCGTTCATGCGCCAGCACTTCTTCGGCGCCGACCCGCGCCTCGCGCAGCTTGTCGCGCACCTCTCCGACGTCGAGATCTGGAACTTGAAGTTCGGCGGCCACGACGGCCGCAAGCTGTATGCGGCCTACAGCGCCGCAGTGGAAGCGAACGGGCGGCCGACCGCGCTCCTCGTCAAGACGGTCAAGGGGTGGGCGCTCGGCAAGGACTTCGAGGGGCGCTACACGACCCACCAGCAGAAGAAGCTCGACGCCGCCCAGCTGCGGGCGTTCCGCGACGTGCTCCACCTCCCGATCGCCGACGCCGCGCTGGCCGACGAGCCGCCGTACTACCACCCCGGGCCGGACAGCCCGGAGGTCGAGTATGTGCGCGAGCGCCGACGCGCGCTCGCCGGCACGCTGCCGCGGCGCGTGGTCCAGGTCGCCGTACCGGAGCTGCCGGCGGCCGAGCTTTGGAGCGAGTTCCTGGCGGGCACGCCGCCGAAGCGCGAGGTCTCGACCACGATGGCGTTCGTCCAGCTGCTGCGCGCGCTGCTGCGCGCCCCCGGGCTCGGTCCGCGCATCGTGCCGATCATCCCCGACGAGGCGCGCACGTTCGGCATGGAGTCGCTGTTCAAAGAGCACGGGATCTACGCGGCGAACGGCCAGCTCTACGAGCCGGTGGACCACAACATGATCCTGCGCTACCGCGAGGCGACCGACGGCCAGATCCTCGAGGAGGGGATCACCGAGGCCGGCGCGATGGCCTCGTTCACCGCGGCCGGCACCGCGCACGCCACCCACGGCGTCACCGCGGTGCCGTTCTACATCTTCTACTCGATGTTCGGCTACCAGCGCGTCGGCGACCTGGTGTGGGCGTTCGGCGACGCCCGCGGGCGCGGCTTCCTGCTCGGCGCCACCGCCGGCCGCACGACGCTGCAGGGCGAGGGGCTGCAGCACGACGACGGGCACAGCCCGGTCCTCTTCTCGGTCGTCCCGAACGTGCGCGTCTACGACCCGGCGTACGCGTA
This sequence comes from Acidobacteriota bacterium, assembly GCA_021818005.1. GTDB lineage: Bacteria > Acidobacteriota > Thermoanaerobaculia > Thermoanaerobaculales > Thermoanaerobaculaceae > RBG-13-68-16. The sequence continues at coordinate 2,697 of JAKAFI010000240.1, forward strand.
CGAGCTCGCGGTGATCGTCAGGGACGGCCTCAAGGCGATGGTGGAGGACGGCCTCGACGTCTTCTACTACCTCACTCTGTACAACGAGAACTACGAGATGCCGGCGATGCCGGCCGGCGCCGAGGAAGGGATCCTCCGCGGCCTCTACCGGCTGCGCCGCGCCGACGGCGAGTTCGCGCACCGCGTCCAGCTGCTCGCCAGCGGCGTCACCGTGCGCGAGGCGCTGCGCGCGGCCGACCTGCTCGCCGCTCGCTTCGCCGTCGGCGCCGACGTCTGGAGCGTGACGAGCTTCCAGCAGCTGCGCGCCGACGCGCTCGCCGTCGAGCGCTGGAACCGGCTGCACCCGGCCGCGCCGGCGCGCACCCCGTACGTCACGGCGCAGCTCGACGGCGCGCCGGGGCCGGTGATCGCCGCCTCCGAGTACCTCAAGCTGGTCCCCGAGATGATCGCGCGCTGGCTCCCCCAGGGGCTCACCCCGCTCGGCACCGACGGCTTCGGGCTGTCCGACACGCGCGCGGCGTTGCGCCGCCACTTCGAGGTGGACGCCGAGCACATCGCCGTCGCCGCCCTGGCCGCGCTCGCCCGCGCCGGCGCGATCCCCGCCGCGCAGGCGGCCGCCGCGGTCATCGGCCTCGGGCTCGACCCCGACGGCCCAGACCCGGTCACACGGTGAGCGTGGCGGCCGTCAGTTGACGGGTGTCGCCGCGGCGGCCGGCCGTTCGGCCGCGGCGATCGCGGCGCCGATCTCGGCGAGCCGCGCCTCGAGTCGGTCGAGCGGCGGCAGCGGTGTTCCTGCCGGCATCGTGTCGCCGTAGAGCACGGCCACCAGGTCGCCGCCGGCGCGCACCGGGACCGCCGCCGACTCGGCCGGCCACTCGCCGCCGAGCTCGGACACGAAGAGCTGGTTGGCCTCGGTCGGCTCAAGCCGGCCGCGCCGCGTCGCGCCGGCGGTCGCCGCGTCGACGAGGAGCGAGGCGGCGCCGCGCGGCAGCCAGAGGTTGCGGATGCCCTCGTCCGCGGCCGCGTCGCCGGCGCGCACGCCGAACTGGCCGACGCCGGTGAGGCCGTAGCGGTCCACGAGCAGGAGCACGCCGCGGCTGAAGAACGCCTCCCCGGCGCGCAGCAGCTCCATCGACCGCTCCGCGGTGAGCGCCGGCGCCGGCCGGGTGGCCAGGATGTTGCCGAGTGAGGAGCGCGGCGGTGCGGCGGTGCCGGCCGGGGAAGCCGAGGTTGCAGGTGCCGGAACCGGGGTGGAGCCGAGCATCGCCGGCGCCGGGCTGGGGCCGGCTGGCGCCTGCCGCGCCTCGTCGGCGATGCGCGAAAGTTCGATCGCGATCCGGTGGGCGTTGAACCCCGACTCGACGAGGAACTCGCGCGCGTCGACCGCGATCTCGCCGTGGTCGCGGATCTCGATCGCCTCGAACTTGAAGTACCCCTCGCGCCACTTGACCAGCTCCCCGACCACCCGCTGGATCTGTTCGTAGATCACGGACTCGAGCGCCTCCGGCGAGATCGCGCCCATCTCGACCAGGATCGACCCCAGCCGCCGCTCTTCGCGCGAGCGGAACTGGTGCTCGAGCGCCTGGCGCAGCACCTCCTCGCTGACGAGACGGCGGCAGACCAGGATGCTGCCCAGCGTCTCCCGCGCCGCGTTCGAGGCGGCGTAGATGATGCGCCCGCCGCGGAAGACGATGAGGCCCTCCCCGTCGCGGTTGGAAAGGTCGAGACGGCCGGTCTTCTCGGCCATCGCGACGATCTGGAGGAGGTCGGGGAGCGCGAGTTCGCTCAGGTGTCCGGCGAGGCTCATGTGCGCAATTCTAGAACACCACCGGGGCGAAAACGACCGTTCGGCGACGGTGCCGGGCCGGCCGGCGCTCAGTGCAGGCGCGGCAGGATCTTGAGGAAGATCACCTTGCCGTCACCGGGCGCGTAGAACTCCGGCAGCTCGGCGGCCACTTCGTAGCCGCAGCGCAGGTAGAACGCGCGCGTCGGCGCGTACTGCGGCCGTGACGAGGTCTCCAGGTACACCCGCGTGCGCCCCTCGCGCGCGATCCAGGTCTCGGCGGCGTCGAGGATCGTGCGGCCCAGCCCCTGCCCCTGCCGGCCGGGGTGGACGGCGATCCAGTACAGGTCCGCCGAGGCGAGTGTGCCGGGGATCGGCCCCCAGCACGCGTACCCCACGACCTCGTCCGCGGCCTCGAGCACGAGGAAGCGGTAGTGGCTCGCCTCGCCGTGTTCGAGCCGGTCGTCGACCAGCTCGAGGGCGACCTCGAGCTCCTGCGCGTTGAAGAAGCC